>JBEKQE010000053.1:0-26731 GCA_049520035.1 Syntrophobacteraceae bacterium
CCGGGGCCTCGATCGCCATGTAGCTCCGCGCTGTTGCCTGGGTCCCGCCCAGGACCAACCCGGCGCAAACCGAAAGGGCGAAGAAGGCGGAGACGCCCTCAAAAGCGATTATTCCGAGCAGGGCCAATATCCAGATCAGGATCGTTATGACTATCGTGCGCAGTATGCCGATTCGACTGGCAATCAGTCCGGCCGCCGCCGCCCCGGCTGCGGCGGACAACTGGATCAGCATGAGGAGAAAAAAATTCTGCTTTACGGTAAAGTGCAGAGTGTAAACGGTATAGGAGGAAAAAAAGACGATTACGGTCGATATGGCGTCGCTCACGAAAAAATATGCAATGAGGAATATGAAGATGTTTTTTAGCGAGCGAATTTCCCGGAAAGTCAGAATAAGCCTGGAGAAGCCTTCACTTACAGCCGCCCATCGGGTCGTGCTGCTTTTCGGCGAGTTTTTGAAAACGATCAAAGAGGGCAGGGCGAAAATCGCGTAAACCGCCCCGGCAAGAAGGAGGATCGATTTGCCCCCGGCTACGTTCGGGACCATGAAGGCCATGCAGACAAGGGCCGCAAGCCCGCCGATATAGCCCATCCCCCAGCCGATTCCCGATAACTTCTCGATGGAACCCGGAGCGGCTATCTCCGGAAGGAAAGCGTTGTAAAAAATCATGGCCAGCGTGTAGCCCACATATCCGGCGCTCACCAGAAATACCGCCCACGCTTTTTGCCCCGGCCCTGTGAAATAGAGACAAAAGACGCTCAAAATGGATATGCCGGCGAACGCCGCCATGAAGCTCTTCTTATTTCCACTTGCGTCGGCCGCTGCCCCCAAAAGCGGCGAGAGCAGGACCGAAACCGCCATGGCCGAGGATACGGCCACACCCCACAGGAAATCGGCGTAACCTCTTTCTCCGACTATGACCTCCTTGAAATAAAGAATGAAATAGGCGGTCAAAACGACCATGGAAAACCAGGCCATGCCAAAATCATACAGGACCCAGGAGACTACCCTTACGGAAGCCGGATGAAGGAGGCCGGAATTGGCAGGAGCGTGCCCGGAGCGCGAGGTAATCCCCACGCCCCGCGATGTGTCATTCGCCGATCCAGCCTTTTTCGATTGCATCTTGAATCGTTCTTTCCGAATTAGTTGGGGTGTATTAAATCAATGCGTGAATACGAAAAAAGATGTTGACAGCGTGTAATGTTTGGTGTACCTAATTACTGTGTTCCCAGATCCTGAGGTGATTCATGATATTTAGCCCGGCGGAAAACAACCTTTGCACATGCTACGACCGGCCGTCAAGTCCTGAGTGCGTCTTGACGCCTCTCTGCAAAGCCGAGTCCGGAAAGAAGTTCAAAGTTGCCTGCGTCCACGGGGAGCGTGGGCTGTGTGCCCGGATGGCCGCGATGGGAATTTATCCTGGGGTCGAGATGCATTTGCTGTGCAGTGGATGTGTTCGTGTAAACGGCGGGGTCCTGAGTCTGGGGAAAGATATTTTTGACAAGATTCTTGTAATCCCTTCCGCATAGGGCCGTAAGAGTGGACGGCGTCTTTAGAGCCGTTTCTTTTTGCGGCAAATGTTAGGCCAGCCTAATTTATCGGCGAAACAGAGGATTTGCCCATGGCCGTTATTCCTTTACGCAAAATGGCAAAGGGACAGAAAGGAACAATCCACCGCGTTACCGCGTCCGGTGAAATCGGGCGCCGCATTCGGGACATGGGGCTGGTCCCGGGAACTCCGTTCCAGGTGCAGGGCCGCGCGCCTCTGAAAGACCCGGTGGCGATCCGGCTCAGAAATTTTACCCTGGCCCTTCGCAATAACGAATCCGATTTTATCGAGGCCGAGGTGGAAGAGGTCTAATGGCTCACCGGCAGGAAAACCTGATCGCGCTGGCCGGAAATCCGAACTGCGGGAAGACGACCCTTTTCAACGCAATCACCGGCGAGCGGCGGCATGTTGGAAACTACCCCGGAATAACGGTAGAAAAAAAGGAAGGATACTGCCGGGTAAACGGCGGACAAATCCAGTTGGTTGACCTCCCGGGGACCTATTCGCTTACCGCCTATTCCCCGGAGGAACTCGTCGCGCGCAATTATCTCATCCAGGACCGCCCCGACGCGGTTATCAATATAGTCGATTCATCCAATCTCGATCGTAACTTATACCTTACGGTCCAGCTCCTCGAGCTCGGCATTCCGGTCCTGATAGCCTTGAACATGATCGATATGGCAGCCGCGAGGGGACTTGAAATAAATGCCGAAGAACTCGGGCGCAGGTTGAGGCTGCCGGTTATACCCACGGTTGCGCGCACGGGCAGGGGTAAAAAGGAGCTGATCGAGGCCGCCGCGCAACTGGTGCAAAAGAGTCCGGTCTGGGAGCCCCTCAGCATTTCTTATGGACCCGATATCGACCCCGTTCTCGACAAAATGGAAGCGCTGATCGGGTCTGCCGGCTTCCTCACGGATTCGCTCCCGGCCCGTTGGACGGCCCTCAAATACCTCGAGGCCGACGGGGAGGTAATTCGAAAAGGGAAGGAAAAGGACCCTGTCCTTTCGGGCAAACTCGAGGAACTTGCCGAACAAGTCTCCCAGCACCTCCAGAAAACCCTGGACAGCTACCCTGAAGCCATTATAGCCGATCACCGCTACGGCTTCATCTCCGCCCTGCTGAAAGAAGGGGTCGTCAAGCAGAGCCACAAAGCCGACCGGCTCTATCTCTCAGACCAGCTCGACCGGGTGCTCACCAATCGTTTTTTCGGCCCCGTTCTCATGATGCTGATAATTTACGCTGTCTATAAATTCACGTTCACATACAGCAAGGTCCCGGTGGGATGGCTGGAAGCCGGTTTTTCGGAGCTGGGAAGGTTCGCGGACTCTTCTTTGCCGCCAGGGCCCTTCAAGTCGCTGATCATCTCGGGCGTAATCGACGGAGTGGGCGGGGTCCTTGGGTTTGTGCCGCTGATACTGTTCATGTTCTTTGCTATCGCAATTCTCGAGGATACGGGCTACCTGGCTCGAGTAGCCTATATGCTCGACCGGGTTTTCCGCACATTCGGCCTGCACGGCAGTTCAGTCATGGCCTACATTATTTCGGGGGGGATCGCCGGGGGCTGCGCAGTTCCCGGAGTGCTTGCCGCCAGGACCCTCAGAAGCCCGCGCGAGCGTCTTGCCACACTCATCACCGCGCCTTTCATGAACTGTGGGGCCAAGCTGCCCGTTTTTGCGATGCTTATCGCGGCTTTTTTCTCGGCAAAAGAGGCCCAGGTGATGTTCCTTCTGACCGTTCTATCGTGGGTGGCTGCCCTGCTCATCGCAAAGCTGATCCGTTCGACCATTCTGCGGGGGCCGAGCACGCCTTTCCTGTTGGAGCTGCCTCCATACCGTTTGCCCACATTCAAGGGGCTTCTCATCCATACCTGGGAGCGCGCGTGGCAGTATATCCGCAAAGCCGGAACGATCATCCTGGCCATTTCGATCCTCTTCTGGGCGCTTATGTCTTTCCCCGGGCTTCCGGAGACCGAGAAAAAAATCTATGATGAGCAACGGGCGTCCATCCTGGCCGGCGGCGAGGCGCCGCAGCCAACCTCGCCACTCAAACCCCCGGATCGGCGTCCGGGGCAGGCTTCGTCGGCGGCAAACCCGGGCGGCGGTCCCGATTCCCAGGCCCGCCTCCAGGAGGTTGACAATGAGGAAGCCCAGGCGGCCCTGAAGAACTCGATTGCGGGACGAATAGGGTCCGGACTTACCCTGATTACCTCGGTAAATGGATTTGACTGGCGCACCAACGTCGCGCTGCTCTCCGGGATCGCCGCAAAAGAGATTATCATATCGACAATGGGTACCGCTTACTCGCTTGGACGCTCCAGAAGAGGGGAACAAATACCTCTGAGCGGGCGTCTTGCGGCCGACTCGTCATGGACGCCGCTAAAAGCTCTTTCACTGATTATTTTTATTATGTTGTATGCGCCCTGTTTCGCAACGATAACCTGTATCATCCGGGAATCTTCCTGGAAATGGGGGCTTTTTTCGATGGTCTTCAACACCCTGACGGCGTTCATCGTATCTGCGCTGGTTTACCGCGGCGGGTTATGGCTCGGACTGGGATAGGAGTTCCATGATGTGGCAGATCGCACTCACTCTGACGATCGTAGCGGCGGTTTTGGTGTATTTGATTAGATATTATTCACGGGCGTACCGGTCGGAGTCATCCGTATGTTCGTCCTGCGCGGCGCGTCCCGCGGGGCATGCAGATAGTTGTGCGGGCGTAGAAAGCCTGCACCGTGAATGCCCGAGGCCGCCTGAAGAGCAAACGCCTGAAGGCGGGAGGTCCGGTCGGCAATGAAAATCAATATCGCCCTGGGTGGAACTCCTCCCCATGTGTCGGAAGTATTCATAGGAGAAGACGTTATGGAGCGCGTCCCGGGCACCCTCGAGGCGGCCCTTGGAGGCCGCTCCGCCTACTGGATATGGGATGAGGCGGTATGGCCGCATTGGGGACGCAAAGCTCTCGATCTGGGCTGGCCCGTCCAGAGGGACGGCCGGGTTATCCTGTTTACAGCATCGGAACCCGGTAAACGCCTCGCCTCGGTGGAGTTTCTCGCAAGGCGGCTCGTAAATGCAGGGGCCAATCGCGATAGTGCAATTGTAGCGGTCGGCGGGGGGGTAACCGGGGACGTGGCCGGTTTTCTCGCGTCGATTTATATGCGCGGCATTCCGTGTTTCCAGGTCCCCACAACCCTTCTTGCACAAGTGGACAGCAGCATCGGCGGCAAGACGGGAGTGGACCTGCCGGAAGGCAAAAACCTGCTCGGAACATTTCAGCAACCAAAGCAGGTCTATATCGACCCCCGATTTATCACCACTTTGCCCGATGAGGAATTAAGGCAGGGAATGTCCGAGGTGATCAAGTCGGCTATGATCGGAGATGAAGTACTGTGGAAATTTGTGGAAAACAGCTCCGATGCCATCAGGAAACGGGAACCCGATGCGTTGCTAAGAGTAATCAGCGCAAGCTGCCTGCTTAAATCCCGAATCGTGCAGGCCGACGAGAAAGAATCCGGACGCAGGCGGGTCTTGAACCTTGGTCACACTGTGGGCCACGCGCTGGAGAAACTCACCGGCTTCAGACTCAAACACGGAGACTGCGTTGCGACCGGTATGGTCGCAGCCGCAACCCTTTCGCACAGGCTCGGAAAGATGCAGGTGGAAGACCTGGAGCGTCTGGAAAGCATTTGCGCAATCTGGGGAATGCCGGTCCGCATCCCGGCCTCGATAGGGTCCCAGGCGATAGTCGATGCAATCCACAGTGACAAAAAGCGTATCGGTGAAAAGCTCCATTTCATAATGCCGGTGCGGATAGGCAAAGTCATTGAATTTACCGGCATCGATCAGGGAGAATTAGGCAAAGTTCTGAAATCTCTTGGGGCAGGGTAGTGAATCGTGAATCGTGGATGGTGAATCGTGGATGGTGAGTGGTGAACAGCGAACAGGAAAGGCGAGCAGTTGCGAATCACCGCTCGCCTTTCCCGTTCACTCTATATGAAAATGATAACCGGCTTGACACTCAGTGCATTTCGGACAGGCAGTCTATTCACGATTCACCATTCACTGCTTTAATGCTGCCTGGACATTTCTCCATCCTTCAAGGTCGTGAAAATCAGCCTGCCTGCGGCGGTCTGCAGTATACTGGTTACAGAGACCTCGACTTCTTTTCCCAGATGCCTGCTCGCGTTCTCCACGACTACCATGGTCCCGTCTTCGAGATAGGCTATCCCTTGCCCCTGTTCCTTGCCTTCTTTAAGAATGTGGAGCCGCAGCACCTCACCCGGCAGAACTACAGGTTTCAGCGCGCTGGCAAGTTGGTTTATGTTCAGGATCCGAATTCCCTGAACCTCGGCTACCTTCGACAGATTGTAATCGTTGGTGACTATCTTGGCGTTTAGCCTCAACGCAAGGGCCACAAGCTTGGCGTCAACGTCGTTCAGGTTTTCGAAGTCCTGTCTGTCGATCCGGACCTCAACGAGTTTCTCCGACTGAAGGCGCTTGATAATGTCGAGTCCCCGCCGCCCCCGTACTCTTCTGGTAGGGTCCGGACTGTCAGCGATGTGCTGAAGTTCTTGCAGTACGAACTCGGGAATCACCAGCACACCCCCCAAAAAGCCCGTCTCCACTATGTCTGCGATTCGTCCGTCGATGATTACGCTTGTATCGAGAATCTTGGTCAGTGGAATTCCACGCGTCCCCCGAACGAACCACGACCAGTTCGGGACTCGCAGTTCTTCAATCTTAATACTGCCCAACACCATCCCTATATAGCCAAAAATGCAGGATAAAATAATATAGATTACAACGCTGACAGTGGTGTTTTGCATGGATGCAAACCCCATGCAGATGAGTTTGGCAATGTAAAGTCCGAGAACCAGACCGACGGTCCCGCCTGTCAAAACCTTCAGAGGCATATGCTTGATCAGTTTCTCAATGCTGAGGCCTCCTATGCCCACAATTATGCCGCCAAGCACTCCGGCCCAGGGTACCGCCCAATTATAGCGGGTTATACTTTCATTGTTCAGGCTTACTGCTATGAGGTACCCTCCAAAGCCGCAAATGGCGATCAGGACCAGTTTCAAAATGAGCCAACCCCACTTCACATTTCTCACCCCCTCTCTGATAATAATATGCGGGTAAATCCAAAAAATGCCAGTTCCAGGAAGGAATCTTTGATGATAAAATTTTGGATGGACGAAAAAAACTCAGCCGGACCGGGCTATCTCAATAAGTCGAAAATAGACTGCTCTATTTCGCCTTCCGTAACGTCCTGAACTATGGAAAGTTCTTTGAGAAGCAGCGTCCTTGCCGTATCCAGCATCTTTCTTTCGCCAAAAGAGAGCTCTTTGTCACCCTTGAGGACCGTCAGATCACGAAGCACCTCGGCAAGCTCGTAAATCGACCCGGTTTTGATCTTTTCCATGTATTCGCGGTAGCGTCTGTTCCATGTGCCTCCGTTAACCGAGACTTCTCTCCTTAGAAGGATATCGAAGACCCTGGGGATGTCGGTCTGAGTGATCAGGCCTCGCAACCCAACCGTTTCAGCATTCGGAACCGGGATCATGATCTTCATACTGTTATCCAGGATGCGCATTATGTAGAAATCCTGACGCTTGCCGCCGATGCTTTTCGATTCGATGGATTCGATTTTTCCTACACCATGTGCCGGGTACACAGCCAGATCGCCGATTTTAAACATAGCACCTCCACGCTGCAAAGAAAAAAGGGCAAAGAATCCAAGCCAACCAATTATATCATCACTTGGGATATTTGCAAAGAGTTAATCAGGTCTTGGGGGGGATTGAGTGCAAAATTAAGCGGTATGGTAAAAGATGTGGAGTAAACAGCATTATGATTATGTAAAAGGTCTCAAAAAAAGAATAATCGGCGCAGATCCATGAACAACGGCTCTGCTTGGCTCCAGCCGCGGTCAAAGCTAACTCCACACCTGATTTTACACTATCGGCAGGAATTAGAATACAGTTAAGTCGGTGTCCGTTTCTCGGGTGAACAGTCTGATCGGGGTGAACTCACCAAAGGGATCTGTGTCTGTGGTGAACGTTTGCCATCTTTTCTATTCCGGTGGCTGCTGCATCAGAGGGGCAAACCGTTTGTCGATGCGTTCGGCCTCCGCTTTTATTCGCTTCTGGAGCTGGGCATATGCCTCTTCAAGGGATGTCTCCATGATTACGATTTGCCCCTGGCTTACAATCAGGCGCTTGAGTTCGGGAATTTTGAGCCGCGTCGCCGACTTGAGATAGACGGGCTGAATGTAGAGAATCACCTTGCGGACCGGCAAAATTATCATCTTGCCCCTGTCCACCTCGGACCCCGCCTGGTCCCAGAGTGAAAACTGCTGGGATATCGTGGTGTCCTGGTTTATGAGGGCGTAAATCTGCGAAGGGCCGAAGACGAGTTCTCCCTTCGGGAAATTGTAAACGACGATCTTTCCGTAGTATGGTGGGTCGCAGCCGGCCAGGGTCAGCGACCGAAGATTATCACGCCCGCTCGGGCTCATGGGCAGGAGCAGCAAAAAGTCGAACCTGCCGGGATCTATCAGGTCGAGTGTCAGGTAATAGGGGCTGATTTCAGAGGACTCCCTGCCCTTGTATGTCTTTGCGAACTCCCAGATGTCCTCTTGCTGATAGAAAACTTCGGGGTCGGTTTGGTGATACTTGGCGTAGATCGCCATCTGAGTTTCAAAAATTTCCTTCGGGTAGCGCACGTGCTGTTTTAACTCATCGGGCATCTGCGAGGCGTCCTTGAATAGGCCTGGGTAGATCCTGCTGTATGCCGCGATGATGGGGTCCTGCGCGTCGAAAAGGTAAAAATCGACATTTCCGTCATAGGCATCCATTGTGATCTTTACCGAATTGCGGATGTAGCTGACTTCCCCGGTCTGCTTCGCCAAGGGCACGGACATCGGGTATTTGTCGGAAACCGTGTATGCGTCCTGGATCCAGAAGAGTTTTTTTTGAGTAACCACCAGATATGGATCGCGGTCAAGAATCAGATAGGGTGTCAGAGTACGAATCCGTTCGGTCAGCTTGTGCCGGAAGATTATCTTGGATTCCGGAAGCAGTTTGGAAGTGAAAAGAATATTCCTGTCCTTGAAATAAACCGCAAAAACGAAGCGTTTGAGAAGCGAATGGAGAGCTACGCCCCCCTTGCCGCTGTATGAAGTCACGACATTGCTCGATCCCTTGGGATAGTCTATTTCGCCGGAGCCGTTTGGGGCGATTACATAGTCGTTGGCAATTTGCCCATAATAGATACCCGGCTGCTCGATTTTGAACCCGTACGCCGACTCCGGCGGAATTCCGCGCAGGAACCAGACCATCGGCTCGTCGCCGGCCTGGCTCGCCGGGGTCATCACGGCCCCAAATCCATGAGTATAGGAAAGGTGTTCGTTTATCCAGTTCCGGGCGCCTTCCGGAATTTGATCCCGGTTTAGTTCGCGGGCTGAAAGAAAAACCTGCTGATAAAGGCCGTTTACGGTATACCGGTCAACGTCTACGCCCGGAAAATCATAGTAAGTCCGCAAGTTTTGGAGTTGCTTGTAGACGTCGTCGAGCAGTTCGCCGTCCCAGACCGGAGTGTTCCTGAGTATCGACTGAACATCGGGTATCGATATGTCCGTAAGCATACGTTCGGGGTTGAAGTCCCGGATTTCCACATCGTCCAGCCTGTAGGCTGAAAGAGTCGATGTGATATTGTTCTGGATGTAGGGCCGCTCCTTTGAACTCTCGTTTGGCTTGACAGTATATTTTTCGACCGTCTGGAGAAGGAAATCCGAGTACCTGGCGCCAAGCGCAAGGGCGAACACGACGGCAAAACCTGCGAAAATTCTGATGCCCTTATGTGTATTTATGAGGTAAATCAAGGATATGGCTGCGCCGGCGAGCAAGATCAGGCAGACCCAGATCAAGACCCATGTGATGTTCATTTCGACGTAGCCGGGGCCGAAAAAAAGCGGCAGATGGCCCCTGGAATAAAGAAGACCATAGCGTTGAAGAACGAAATCCCATATTTCGATCAGGAACACCAGGAAGGCCAGTATGCTGATGTGCGCCCTGGCCCAGGCGGGAAGCCGTTTTTCCTGCCTGGCGAGAATGCGCCTTTCGACCAGGTATAGGAGCGTGATTGCGGCGAGCAAAACACAAAAAGCAATGAGCAGACGGTGCTGAATGAGTGTATATATCGGGTAGGCGAAAAGATAATAGCCGATGTCCTTCCCATATACCGGGTCTGCCACTTTCGCCCTGGGAGAAAAAAGATAGAGCAGGAAGGCCTCCCATTGCTCGTAAAGGGGCAGGGCGATCACCACGGAAAGAATGATGGAAAGAGGCGTATAGACCCACATCGAGCCCGTCCGAAATCCCCGTAGCAGACGCCTGTATGATTTGAGCGAGGCGGCCGTGGGGGTGCTTGACGGCAAAGTGGCTCCAAGAAAGCGGGATGCCAGCCAGAAATTCAGGAAAAATATCAGAAAGAAAAATATGGAGACCGACCCAAGAACAGCATACCTGTAAAGTGCCCGCTGCCAGAAATAAGCTTCATAGCCCAGTGAATCGAACCACCAGATATCGACCAAAAAGTGTGAGAAAAAGAAGCTGAGCGCGATTATGATACCGGCAAGAACTGTAATCGACACCACGGTGGCAGCCAGCCATCGCTTCCAGTGGACCATTCATCTCTCCTCTTCAATAAAAGAGGCGGCAAGTGATTGCCGCCTCCCGTTTTCATAGCCTTGCAGTCAGGCCCTTGCGCCTGTTTGAGACCTCTAGCGGGCCTTGGCTGAAGCTGCTGCAAGCATGTCCTTGACGCCTGCCTGTTCTTCCAGCAATTCCTTCAGAGTAAAGTCCATCTTTTCCCTCGAGAAAGCATCGATCTCCAGGCCCTTTACCCTTTGGTACTTGCCGGGCGTACATGTGACGGGCACGCCATACATGACGCCCTCCGGAATACCGTAGGAACCGTCAGACGCAAGGCCCATCGTCACCCATTTGCCGTTGGTGCCCAGCGCCCAGTCATGCATGTGCGTGATGGCGGCGTTGGCCGCCGAAGCCGCAGAGGACAGGCCGCGGGCTTCGATGATCACGGCGCCGCGTTTGCCGACCTTGGGAAGGTATTCGTTCTTGTACCAATTTTCGTCAACGAGCTTGATAGCCGGCTTCCCTTCGATAGTAGCGAAGCGAATATCAGGATACATAGTGGGTGAATGGTTGCCCCACACTGTCAACTTCTCGACCGAGTCGACCGGCTTGCCAACCTTGTTGGCGAGCATCGACTTGGCGCGGTTGTGGTCGAGGCGCAGCATAGCCGTGAAATTGTCCTGCGGCAGATTCGGGGCCGATTTCATGGCAATCCAGGCATTGGTGTTGGCCGGATTGCCAACAACGATTACGCGAATGTCGCGCGAGGCCACCTCATTGATTGCCTTACCCTGCTCTATGAATATCTTTGCATTTTCCATCAGCAGGTCTTTGCGCTCCATGCCGGGGCCGCGCGGCCTTGCGCCTACAAGAAGGGCGTAGTCCGCGTCCTTGAAAGCGACGTTCGGGTCGCCCGTGCCGACCATACCTGCCAACAGCGGAAACGCGCAGTCCTCAAGTTCCATCATGACTCCATTGAGCGCCTGCAGGATCTTTTCTATAGGCAGTTCCAACATCTGCAGGATGACCGGTTGGTCTTTCCCGAGCATTTCACCGCTGGCAACGCGAAACAATATGGCGTAGCCTATCTGGCCGGCGGCTCCTGTAACTGCAACACGAACGGGGGGTTTGGCCATCTTATTGCTCCTCTCCAGCTTGAGTTCGTACTAAGTTCACTACCCTATTACCGCTAGCACGTCACCTTTTTGAACGCTCTGGGCACTTTGGCACAGTATCTGTTTTACCGTTCCTGAGACTGGCGCAAGAATGGAGTTTTCCATCTTCATGGCTTCGAGGATCATTACGACGTCACCCTCTTTCACCGCGTCGCCCTCTTTTACCTCGTAACGGATGACCATACCAGGCATTGGAGCTTCAAGCTTTGTGCCTCCTGCAACCGGTGCGGCCGCCGGCTTCGGCGCAGCCGCAGGGGCTGGCGCAGGAGCATGTGCAGGGGCATGTGCACGGGCAGGGGCTGCGGCCGGCTTCGGAGCGGGCGCGGGAGCAGCCTTCGCAACGGGAGGAGCAGCAACCGGGGTGATTGCGGTAATCAACGGAGCGCCTCCGACTGCCTCAACATCAACGGAAAAGTAATCGCCGTCGACAAATACGTGGAACTGACGGGCTCCATCGCCCTTCGGAGGAATTTCCTTCTTTGGCTTCTCGACCAGCAATCCGGCTTTGGCCTTCTTAACCAGCTCGGCTTGCCTCGCGCAGTCCTCGAGGGTCTTGGGCAGCACCTCAGGCGGAACGGGCTCTTTGCCGTACTTCCAGTTGAGGAAGCGCTTGCCGGTCATCGGGTACATACCATAGATAAGGACGTCGTCGATGTCTTTGGCCAATCCCTTGGTATCCTCATAATTCTTGGCCATTTCAGGTTCGAGGATCTCGGCCGGCCGGCCGGCGAAGGGGGCCTCGCCTCTCGGGTAACCCTTGAGGGCCTTCTTCTGGACTTCCGGGTTGACTGGGACCGGGGTGTGGCCATAGAGGCCAAAGAACAGGTCCTTGGTCTGGGCGGAAATCATTTTATAGCGCTCTTCGGGTGTGTCGAAGAGAACATTGTTCACCGCCTGGATACCTACGATCTGGCTGGTAGGAGTTACCAGAGGCACCTGGCCCATGTCCTTGCGGACCTCAGGCAGCGCGTGAAAAACATCGTTGAGCCGGTCGGATGCGCCCATCTCCCGGAGTTGGTTGATAAGGTTGGAGAGCATGCCGCCCGGTGTTTGATGGAGCAGAACGTTGATATCGATAATGGACATGCGGTCATCGAGCAGATCGCGGTACTTGGGCGAAACCTTCTCGAACCACTCACTGCATTTGGCGAGCTGAAGGAGGTCAAAACCCGTGTCTCTGTTGGTGTGTCTCAGAGCCATTACCAGAGGTTCGATGGCCGGATGCGAGCTGCGATACGCCCACGGTGACAGACAGGTGTCAACTATGTCCACGCCCGCTTCGATTGCTTTGAGCAGCGCCAGGTCGGCCATGCCGGAGGTGAAATGGCTGTGAAGATGGATGGGGATCTTTACGTTCTCTTTGAGGGCTTTGACCAGGTAGTAGGCATCATATGGAGCAATGAGGCCCGCCATGTCCTTGATGCAGAACGAGTCGGAGCCCATGTCTTCGAGTTGTTTCGCACACTTTACCCAATAATCGAGGTTGTAAACCGCACCGCCCATCCGGGGTTCGGTCAGAGAGTAGGATATGGTTCCCTGGAAATGCATTCCGTTTTTCTTGATCGGTTTGATGACCGTTTCGAAGTTCCGGAAGTCATTGAGCGCGTCAAAGGTCCGGAAGACCTCGATGCCGTTTGCGATCGCGCGCTCGACAAATGCCGTGGCCATATCGTCCGCGTAGTTGCGATACCCGACAAGGTTCTGGCCGCGCAGCAGCATCATGAGCTTGGTCTTCTTGAGATATTTCTTCAGTTGGCGTGGTCTTTCCCATGGGTCTTCATTAAGGAAGCGGTGCATGGTGTCGAATGTTGCGCCGCCCCATACTTCCATGGACCAGTATCCGACCTTCTCCATTTCCTCGGCAATAGGCAAAAGGTCTTCGGTCCTTCCACGAGTGGCGAAAAGAGACTGATGACCGTCACGGAAAGTCAAATCTCCTATCTTGATCGGGTTATCCACCTTGGCTGGTGGCTCATCAAGCAGTTTTGCAATTAATGAGGTACCATGCAGATGTGAATTCTTCATACTTCTGTCTCCTTTTTTCGTGCGAGAGAGTACTCAGTTTGGCATCAGCTCCCTTAAGAACCAGACTATCAACATCAGGAATCATCCGCAAGGAAACAAGCCAGAAAAACTGCCGCTATATTTATTTGACCTTCGGGGCTTCAATACTGCTCTATTAAACGCCCGACGGGTCAAAGGCCCAACACCTAACGGGTCAAGCGCATCTGCCAGGTCCACCTGATGTTCATGGCTGCCTGTCTTCCAGCTAACGCAAACGGGCTGCTCATGACCACCGGCGGCGCCTGCGCCGGCCGGCTTAATTGCTGCGCAGGCAAGGCCTCCTGTTCGGCTTGAAGGTAAAACCCCACAGCGGAAGAAATAGCCGCAATCACCTTTGGATCAACGCTCATCAGCAACCTCCATCATCGAGTGCAACAAGGTAGGGTCCCTACACACGTTCAACATATAAGAAAATCAGCCTGCACGATCTCCTGTTTGGCTTATGCAGCCCGGCGGGTCTTCTTCTTCAGATTACTGATCCTGCGGCGGAAAGAATCAGCCAGCTTGGAACGCCCAGCTTCCACGGCCTTTTGCCGCTTGTCCTTGAGCTCTCTGATTTTTACCTTGAGATCGCGGACATCGATGTCTTTTTTCTTGCCCTTTTCATCCACAATCCCGCGCACTTCCTTGATCGCGGCTATCAATTCGGCCTTGTTCATGGCGTGCACGCCGACAATGGCGCCTGTAGTCAGGGCCAACTCGCGAAGTTCTTTCGCAGTCATCTTATCGAGAGGTTTTTCTTTCTTTTCTTTCTCCTTCTTGCCCATTATATTTACTCCTTTGGCTTTTCCTTTTCGAACATCTCAGCAATCTTGAGGAATGGCCTGAACAAATCGATCGGGATCGGAAAGATCGTAGTCGAGTTTCTTTCTGTAGCTATCTCTCGTAAAGTCTGTAAATAGCGAAGCTGAAGCGCAGTGGGTCTTTTTTCGATAATCTCGGCGGCTGCAGCAAGACGGTCGGCAGCCTGGAACTCTCCTTCAGCGGCAATTACCTTGGCCCGCCGCTCGCGTTCGGCTTCCGCCTGCTTTGCCATTGCCCTCTGCATCTCCTGGGGCAGGTCGATCTGTTTGAGTTCAACAAGAGAAACTTTTATTCCCCATGGGTCGGTATGAGTGTCGAGACTTTCCTGAATATGCGCGTTTATTTTGTCTTTTTCAGAGAGCAGAGTGTCAAGTTCTTCGTGGCCGCAAACAGTGCGCAGTGTCGTCTGAGCGAGCTGGCTTGTGGCATAAAGAAAGTTTTCGACCGAAACGATCGCCTTGACCGGATCGACTACCCGGAAATAAATTACGGCGCTCACCTTTACGGAGACATTATCGCGCGTGATAATGTCCTGTGTGGGGACCTCCTGGACAATGACGCGAAGACTCACCTTCTGCAGCCGGTCGATCACAGGTATAAGGAGGATAATACCAGGCCCTTTAGCATGAATGACTCGCCCGAGCCGGAAGATGACGCCACGCTCGTACTCGTTTAAAATGCGAATTGCATTCGCGAGGAAAAGAATCGCGAAAACAATTATGGCGATGAACGAGGCACTTAGATTATAGAACATTCGAAGCTCCTGCTGGCCTTTTGTCTGAATGAAATACGATAGAGCGAATTTTCACTATCTATCACCGATCCTTTTTACTTTCAACTTTAAATTATGCACTTCCAACACTTCTACCTTTGCCCCCACTTCGATTCGCTGGTCAGCCAGCGCATTCCACAACTCGCCGCTCACGAATACCTTGCCCTCGGGGTCTATTTCCTGTTTAACTTCGCCAATCATACCCAATAGGGCGTCCTGGCCGGTCAGGGGTTTTGTCGTCTGAGCCCGGAAGGCAAGACGTGCGACGGCAGCGAAAAATACAGAGACTGCAACCGTGGTTGGCAGAAGAACCGACAACGCAATCTGACCCGGCTCCTCGGGGTTGCGGAAGAGCATGACCGAGCCCAGCACCAGGCACAGCACCCCAGCAAGGCTCAATAGACCGTGCGAGGCTATTTTCATTTCAAGGATGAAGAACACTATCGCCAGAAGAATTATCAGAAACCCGGCGTAATTTACCGGAAGAGTCTGGAGGGCGTAGAGCGCCAATATCAGGGAAACGCCGCCAATGACTCCGGGGACGACGGCACCCGGGCTGGACAGTTCGAAGTAGAGCCCTGCGAGTCCTATCATTAGAAGAATGTAGGCAAGATTCGGATTGCTTATGACCCGCAGGATACCGTGCTGCAGGCTGGGCGAAATGGTGCGCAGCTCCACTCCGTTAGTTTTGAGAACGACAGTTGTTCCCGCGCGCTGAAGATTCCAGCCGTCAAGCCTCTTTATCAAAGCGGGCAGGTTGTCGGCCACCAGGTCTATCACATTTAACTTGAATGCCTCTTGTGCCGTCGCTGATACGCTCTTCCTGACAGAATCCTCCATCCACTCCGAGTTTCTGCCCCGCTGAGCGGCAATGCTTCTGGCGAATGCGAGCGTGTCGTTCATGACTTTTTCGCTCATGGACGAAGGCGTCTCGCCCCCCCCTCCGGTAACCGGGTGGGCGGCCCCAATGTTGGTGCCGGGCGCCATTGCTGCAATATCGGCCGCAGCCGTAATGAACACACCGGCGGAGGCCGCCTGTGCGCCGCTCGGAGAGACATAAACGACAACTGGAACCTCGGAATTGAGAATCGCCTGGGTGATTCCGCGCATCGAGGTCATCAGCCCGCCAGGCGTGTCCAGAAGAATAATCAGGCATTCGGCCTTATCGTCGGCCGAGCGTTTGATCGCGTATTTCATGAAATCCTCAACCCCGGGATTGATCGAGTCCTGGATTTGAATGATATCGATGTGTGCCTGCTGCGGTTCGACCGGCGAGAGTGCAAAGAGAAACACTGCGGTTAGGAAAAGCGCTGTGAGCCAAATTAATTGCCTGATAGTCATATCGTGTGACCGCCTTTTGATATATAAGGTGGCAGTGCCTGAGAATTTCGTTCGGAATTCAATCCCGCAGCAACTTGATCACTTCCTTGAGATCCTGCCATGCCGCCGCTTTTTGGGAAGGGCTTCTCAACAGATAAGCCGGATGATATGTGCATATCAGAGGTATTCCCCGCCAGAATTGGACCTTGCCACGGAGCTGAGAAATCGGGCGGGAGCTTCCTAAAAGGGTTTGGGCCGCGCTCACGCCGAGGGCGCAAATGACCTTGGGGCTAATTGCTTCGATCTGCCTGAACAGGAAAGGAGAACATGCGGCTGTTTCATCCGGCTGGGGCGCCCGGTTCTCCGGCGGGCGACACTTTACGACATTGCAGATGTAAACCTCTTCCCGATCGAAACCGATTGCGAAGATCATTTTATCAAGCAGTTTTCCGGCCCGGCCGACAAAAGGACGGCCCTGCCGGTCCTCATCGAACCCCGGCCCCTCGCCGACGAAAACCACGCCGCTTTTGGCCGAACCTTCCCCGAACACCAGATTTGTGCGCCCGCAATGAAGCCTGCACCTTGTGCACCCAGTCAGCTCACTGCTTATCCGCAAGAGTCTTTCCATGGTTTCGGCAGCCATCGGCGCCTGCACCTCTTCCTCGGATTTTGGGGGGCTATATTCCCAGTCCCGGATACCTCCGGCCTTGTAACCCCAGAAGATCCACCGCAGCCGCTCCAAATAGTCGGCAAGCTTATGGGCCGTATTCTCCGGTATCAATTCTTCACACCTGCAAGGAACCGCTCGACCCTGTCCCATATCTCCGAGGCGACATCCTCCTTTGTCATGGGAGCCAGGTCGATAACAGCGCCGCTTCGTTCGATTATTGTTACCTCGTTTGTGTCGCAGCCGAACCCGGAGCCTTTCCTGGAAAGGTCGTTGGCTACGATGAAATCGAGGTTCTTTCGGACCAGCTTGTCTTTGGCGCTTTTCAGAACGTTTTCGGTCTCGGCGGCAAATCCGACCAGCACCTGAGTCCTCGGCTTAACCTTTCCAAGAGCGGCGAGAATGTCAGGATTGGGCTCGAGGCGGACCGTCAGTTCTTCCGCCACTTTTCTTAGCTTTTGAGGGGATTTTTCCGATGGCCGGTAGTCGCTAACGGCAGCGGCCATTACAATGGCGTCCAGTTGAGGAGAAAGCCTCAAAATTACGTCCCGCATTTCCAGCGCGCTCGTAACGCAGGTTCGTTCAACCCCTGCGGGGGCCTCAAGAAAACAGGGCCCGGAAATCAGGTGGACCTGGGCGCACCTGCGCGCGGCAATCTTTGCAAGCGCATAGCCCATTTTGCCGCTCGAGGGATTGCTTAGAAAGCGGACGGGATCGAAAGATTCCCAGGTCGGACCGGCACTGACCAAAACGCGCCTGCCGCTAAGAGTTGGCGGGGTCAGCATCCGGATGGCCCTCTCCAGAATGTCTCCAATCTCTGCCAGACGGCCGGCCCCTTCCTCCTGGCAGGCAAGAAAACCCACAGCAGGCGGCTGAATTTGGTACCCAAGTTCGGCCAGACTCCTCAAGTTTCGTTGGGTGGCCGGATGCTCCCACATCTTCACGTTCATTGCCGGACAAACCAGCACCGGAGCGGTTGTGGCAAGCAGTATGGTCGTTAGGTAGTCGTCCGCGATTCCGGCGGCCATTTTAGCCATAAGATTGGCCGTGGCCGGAGCGACCAGAACCAGGTCCGGAAGCCTCGCCTTTTGAATATGGGATATCTGCGACTCGGATTCCATGCTGAACAGGTCGACCCCTACCGTATTGTTCGAAAGCGCCTGGAAAGTCAGAGGGGTTACGAACTGTTGAGCGTTTGCCGTCATAACCACATGAACCGATGCGCCCTCTTTGACCAGAAGCCGCACCAGCTCAGCCGCCTTATACACGGCGATACCGCCGCTCACACCCAGAAGGATTGATTTTCCTTTTAGCATAATATCTCAAACCGTTATTGGATCTCTATCGGCCCGCATGGAGAGCCATTCTTCATAAAGCCATGCAGGGAAGAGGATAAACCGTCCCGCCGCCACAATGGGAGGCATGAAAACTAACTGGCCGCAACAGGGGACACATAGATTTCAACATACGTATAATATGTCCCTTCCTTCATCAAGATCACACAAACCTTGTCAGGCTTGTCAAAAATCAAAAGTGAGCGGTTGCACCTAAACTGAGCTTTGAGTCTCCAGCCTTCGTGCGGGAGTGCAGCCACAAAAAAGTTAATCAAAGAATTAGAATCCACTCTGCCGCGCAATGTCAAGAATCCCATCTTGATCTGGCCGGACTGGAAGACATATGAATTATTTGCCTGTACATCAATTTGAGGAGGTATGGGGACATCGTTGAATTGAAAAAATTTGGCTCTGGGCTCGGAAGGGGAAACGGGAACAGGACTGGCAGGGGCGACGGCAGGTGGACCGTAGGTCGGTCCAGGTCCAGCGGAAGGCGCCGGCGCCTGCTGAGACTGGCTGACCGGGTTCGGGGGCGGCGCGCTGGATCGGCTGCAGCCGCAAGCAGTCGCGAGACAAATGCACAGAACCGCTATCGAGTATCTTGTTTTGTCGCTCTTCTGAATTCCCACAGCCTCCCTCCTCTTTATCCCAGATATTCCAGAAGCAATCGCGCATTGTTGTGGTGTAGGCGTTCATCCTGATTCGCGCGAAAAAAACGGGTTGTGCATCTTTTCCCAGCCAACCGTCGTGCCGGGACCATGGCCGGGATAGATGACAGTTTCGTCCGGGAGCCGGAAAAGTGTTGAGCGAACCGAGTCCATGAGTTGCTGGAAGGAACCTCCGGATAAGTCGGTCCGCCCGATTGAGCCGGCAAAAATGAGGTCGCCGGAAAAGATTTTACCCTGCTCTTTAAGGTAAAACGAAACATGCCCCGGCGTATGGCCCGGAGTGGACAGAATCTCTATGTGAATTGCGCCGAACTGCAACTGATCGCCGTGCGCCAAGGTCCGGTCCACTTCATCGGGTGAAATCGGATGGATTTCCGGGAAAAACCGCGCTGCAAGCCCGAAAATAACCTCGAGCAGCGAACTCTTGTCCGCTGAATTGAGGTAGATTTCTCCGCCGCACCGCTTTTTGAGGGTCCATGCGGCCATAGTGTGATCAAAATGGGCATGCGTCACAAGAATCGCTGAAAGCTTGAGCCCAAGCTCCACCAGCCTCCTGCAAATGCGCTTGCCTTCCGCCCCCGGATCTATTACGACCGCCCTTCCGCTTTCTTCATCCCCGAGCAGGTAACAGTTGGTCTGGAGCATGCCAACGACCAGGCGCTCTAGTATCATCGATGCTCTTGCTTCCAACACAACGGCCAGCTATTTTTCCAGTAAAACCAGTTCCTCTTTAGACTCCTTCTCCCAGATAATAGCCAAGCGCCAGGGCTGGTTGTTCAATCCCGAAGGCGCCCGGGAGGTGGCTTTCAGGGCAGCCATAACCAAATCGCGAGAAACCTGAGCATCTACAAAGCGGCGAACGCTGCGTCTTTCATAAATGGCCTTTATTATGGCGGAATCAGGCGTTTTCATTGACTTGCCCCCGGTACTGTCTTTAATGCAAAGTATCCCACAGAATCGGTCTACTACAAAAGAAATAATTTCGTCTCGACCTCTTTTGAAAATAAGTGGCGCAGGGAGGAAATGTGGCATGGGAATTATGGATTTTTATTTCCATGATTATCTTATATACTGCTCTCCCTCGATCCTGGATCGTCTCCAAGCGGAAACTCCGGATCAGAACTTATCGGTTTCCGATTCGTAAAGGAGAGATAATCTGGTCATAATCTGGTCATTCCTTTTAC
Organism: Syntrophobacteraceae bacterium; assembly: GCA_049520035.1. GTDB lineage: Bacteria > Desulfobacterota > Syntrophobacteria > Syntrophobacterales > Syntrophobacteraceae > SbD1. The sequence continues at coordinate 20,186 of JBEKQE010000053.1, forward strand.
CGCCTTTAGGCGGAAGATCCTCTTATTGGCTTTAGCCGGAACGTTATCGATTTACGGAAAAAGGGGGAGCAATTGTCCTGCCCCGTGAGTCCCATATCGCACAGCAAGGACCAAGACCCGGATTCAGCATGGCCACCGAGAATATAATCGAAATTCGCAGCCTGAACAGTTCTTACAACAGCAGCCAGGTACTGTTCGATATTAATTTTGCCATTCCAAGACACCACGTCACCGTGATCATGGGGGTGAGCGGTTGCGGGAAGACAACGCTCTTGCGTCACCTTACCGGTTTAAAAAAAACGGGCGCTGGGCAAATCATCGTAGATGGGCAGGACATGGGCGCGTTTTCAGAGACCATGCTCATGCAATACAGGCGCAGGATTGGTGTCCTGTTCCAGAGCGGAGCTCTGTTCTATTCCCTGTCTCTGACCGACAATATCGCCGTGCCACTGAAGGTCCATACGAAACTGGCCGACGAGACGATCCGGATTATGGCTGTCATGAAGCTCAATATGGTCGGGCTCGCCGAATTTAGCGACTATATGCCCTCCCAGCTCAGCGGAGGGATGAAAAAAAGGGCAGGGCTGGCAAGAGCGCTAATCATGGACCCGGAGATACTGTTTGTGGATGAGCCTTCTTCCGGTCTGGATCCCATTACGGCAGCCGGCCTGGATCGCTTGATCCTGAATTTGCGCGAGACCTACGGAATGACCGTTTTAGTAGTCACGCATGAACTTGAGAGCGCCTTCAAAATAGCAGATCGGATTGTTGTTATGGACAGGGGCACGGTCATGGTAGAAGGCTATCCCGAAGAAATACGAAACTGCAAAGATCCGCGTGTGGGGCAGTTTCTGAGCCGGGAGGCCGATCCCCTCAAAATACACGCCGAAACCTATTACGAGCGCCTGCTCGGGGGGACAGGAAGATGATTTTGACACTGTGTCCAATTCAATTTCTTTTTTTGAGAAAGAATCGTGCAGGGGCGCTCCAATGGTAAATCCTATCCAGTCCCTTGGCGCTTACGCATTGAGGCAGGTATTTTCGGCAGGCCGACTGGGATTGTTTCTTATCTACACTGTTCGCGGAATCATCCTGCCGCCGGGAAAATTTTGGCCCACGCTAAAACAGATCCAGTTCATTGGCGCCAAGTCATTCGCGGTGATAGGCTTTACAGCCGCTTTCACCGGGATGGTGCTTGGCCTCCAGGGCTACCATACACTGTCCAAATTCGGCTCCGAAGGTTGGTTGGGGTCTGCGGTCGGACTGTCGCTGGTACGCGAACTTGGACCCGTCCTCTCCGCACTCATGGTGACCGGCAGGGCGGGGTCGGCAATAGCCGCTGAAATCGGCATAATGAGGATCGAAGAGCAGATAGACGCCCTGGAGTGCATGGCAATCGACCCCTTTTCCTACCTCATTACTCCCAGGTTCATTGCAAGCGTAATCTCCTTTCCGCTCCTCGTCTCGTTTTGCGACGTGGTCGGAATCCTGGGAGGCTACCTCATTGGGGTGGGTCTATTAGGAGTCAATGGGGGAGCTTTTTGGGATAGTCTTACTTCCAGCGTTGACTGGAGCGATCTATCCATGGGGCTTGTCAAGTCTGCCTGCTTCTCGGTCATCATTGTATGGGTGTGTACCTACAAAGGCTTCTATGCAGGAGTGGACGAGGGCAGCTTCGGGCCGGAGCAGGTGGGTCGAGCGACCACCGATGCCGTAGTGATTTCATCGATCGCCGTGCTTATCAGTGATTATGTAATTACCTCGATCATGCTGTGATAAACGGGGAAAAAAGGAAATTTGAAAATGGGACCGGAACGAAAACGGTTGGAGTTCGGAGTTGGTCTTTTCCTCATAATCGGTGTGTTCTGCCTGGGGTACCTTTCCCTTAGTCTGGGCAACTTCAGCATCGGCAAAAACCGCTATGAGGTGACCGCCGTATTTTCCACGGTTTCCGGATTGAAAACCAAGGCTCAGGTAACGATGGCAGGAGTCAGTATTGGCGAGGTCCAGAGAGTCCAGCTCAAGGACGATCACGCCGAAGTCACCATGAGCATAAACAAAAGTGTGAAACTCGATGAAGACTCAATCGCCAGCATAAAAACCATGGGTATAATCGGGGATAAATATGTCGCGATCACACCTGGCGCCTCGGACATTTACATTCAAAACGGTGGAATTATACGGGAGACTCAGCCTCCGCTCGATATCGAAAGTCTTATCTCCAAGTTTGTCTTTGGTGGCATGCAAACAAACAAGCCCAGTGAGCAAAAGTCGTCTCCGTAGAACTATTCAGCCCGAAAGCTTGACCTCAAGGGAAACCGCATGAAAATATTCGTTACCGGCGGAACCGGCTTTGTCGGAAGATACGTGACCAGGAGACTTTCCGAGTCAGGCCATGAAGTATTCATGCTCACCCGTTCCCCGGTGAGGGCGAAGGAATCTGTTCCATGGGCAACCATCATCGAAGGTGATCCAAAAAAACCTGGGGAATGGCAGCAAAAGGTTGCGGAAAGCGATGCAGCCATTAATCTCGCCGGAAGCTCTATCTTTACTGTCTGGACCGATTCGGCGCGAAAGTCCATTCTCGACAGCCGGATTCTTACCACTCGTAATCTGGTGGCTGCGCTTATCGCTTCAGGCAAAGAAAAGATTTTGATTAATGCCTCGGCGGTCGGCTATTACGGAAGTCGCATGGACGACGAGATTTTGGATGAAGACGCTCCTCATGGCGACGAATTCATGTCTCGGATTTGTGTGCAATGGGAAGATGAGGCGAAAAAGGCTGTCCGGCCCTGGAATCGAGTCGCTCTGTGCCGGTTCGGAATAGTTCTGGGCAGGGGAGGGGGCGCTCTTGCCAAAATGCTGCCCGCCTTCCGCTACCTGCTTGGAAGCTCGATAGGCAGCGGCAGGCAGTGGATGTCATGGATTCACCAGGAAGATCTTTTTAACATTTTTTCACTTCTATTAAATGACAGGGAAATTTCGGGTCCGGTAAACTCTGTGGCCCCAAACCCTGTCAGGAATGCGGAGTTTGCCAATATCCTGGCAAGAACGCTGGGCCGGCCGACTCTGCTTCCCGCTCTACCCGCTTTCCTGCTGCGCGCCTTGCTTGGCGAATTCGCAAACGTCGTGCTTAAGGGCCAAAGAGTTATTCCAAAAAAATTGATGGAAACCGGTTTTTCCTTCAGATTTCCCACCTTGCAGCAAGCCCTTGAAGACTTGCTCAAGTGAGCCTTCTAGATCTCCACTTTCTTAGTTCATTACTTTATTTTCAAAGCATGTTTGCGCAATGCACAAATGATGCTGATTCGGTAGGAATATGCACATATACATTAGTTTCAATTTGAAGTGGCCCTTGGGGCCATTAAACGCTTGACATTCTTCAATGCCTACTGTACGAGTTTATACTTAGGGGAGTGGCTGGTTCGGTCCGGTCCTTGCGGGAAACGGCCTGGATCGGCTCGGCAAGAGGCGGGGTTTTGCGAGGATTGCTCGAAGTAGCGAAACTGCAAGCAATGGAAACAGTACCACAGAAGGAAAGGAATTAGAGAGATGTCGGAAGGCCGCGTGAAATGGTTCAACGACAAAAAGGGCTATGGTTTCATTGAAACTAAGGATCAGGGAGACGTTTTCGTCCACTACAGCGCCATTGCGTCTGAAGGATTTCGCTCTTTGAGTGAGGGGGATCGCGTAAGTTTCGACGTAGAACGTGGACCAAAGGGACCGCAGGCGGTTAACGTAAAGAAACTTGTCTAACTAAATTCCTTACACAACCCGCCCCAAAGGGCGGTCAGGCTTGACCCCCGCGAGGGGGCGTTGATTGAAGCAGCCAGCATGAGGGCCGGGATTTTCACCGGCTCTTTTATTTTTTGCGAGCCTCTTGCAAAATCCGCTTTTCGCTCCGTTCGACAGGATCAGTCACGCCGCGGGCCTGATTCGACCTCCCACCGACTATGCCAATTCAATGGCGGCGGCTATATCATGCTGTTTCCCCAGTTCGAAACGGACGCATTCCCAATGCGGGGACCGGCGGAGTTTCTGACAGCTTTCGAGCACCAGGTCGGGGTGATTGTTAGTTTCACTCAGGTGGGCAAGGATTACGCATCGCAGCCCTTCATGATGCACGGCTTCGAGCACATTGCAGGCTTCTTCGTTTGACAGGTGGCCGTGGGCGCTCCTTATTCGCTGCTTGAGAAACCAGGGATATGGGCCACCGAGAAGCCTGTCCACGTCGTGGTTGGCCTCCAGGACCAGGCCGTGACAACCCTTCAGTCTCACTTTGACCAGGTTGGTGGCAATTCCGAGGTCCGTACATATCCCAAGGCGCAGCCCCTCCTTTTCTATAATGAACCCGGCTGGTTCAACAGCGTCATGTGAGATGGCGAACGGGTGAATCAGAAGATCGCCGATTTCAAAGCATCTTCCGGTCCCAAAGATAGTAACCGAAGCGCACTGGCCAATATTCGGGGGTAGGTTTTCCAGGGTCCCCCTTGTCATGTAGACCGGCAAGTTGAACTTTCTGCTGAATGTTCCTGCTGCGTTGATATGATCACTGTGTTCATGGGTTATGAGTACCGCATCCAGGCTCTTTGCCTCAACCGGCGTCCGTTCGAGACGGCCCACCAGATCTTTGCAGGTGGTTCCTGCATCCACAAGAACCCGCGTCTTTGCGCTGCATACCAGGATTGCGTTCCCCTTGGAGCCGCTTGCGAGCACCTGGAAAAACAGAGACATCAGGCTCTATCCTTGCCTTAGAATGTCTTCCGGGGTTTCTGATTCCATTTCTACAGGACCATAGAGCATTGCTGCCATTTTATCCGGGCTGTAAATGCCTCGGAACCAGCATTGTATATCTTCGGAGCTAACCATGTTTATTTTTTTTTCGACTTCTTCGAAAGAAACATGGCGACCGAACAGAAACTCATTCTTGGCGAGCCTGTTCATGCGATAATCGTTGTTCTCGGCGTTAATGTACATGTTGCCTTTGATGTATTCTTTGGCAGAATTGAGTTCTGCCTCTGAAATGGGTTTTTGGGCAAGTGTGGAGAGTTGCTCGTTAATGAGCTTCAAAACTTCCTGTATGTTCTCCGCAGAAATGCCTGCGTAGATGCCGAGCATTCCAGAATCTTCATGGCTGTGACAAAAAGAGTAGACGGAATAGGCCAAGCCGCGTTTTTCCCTGATTTCCTGGAAAAGACGGCTGCTCATGCTGCTTCCCAGTATCACGTTGAGCAAATGTGAGGCGAACCGTGTTTCATCAGTCTGTGAGGTTCCCCGCATGCCTATGACCAGGTGGACTTGCTCGATGTCTTTTTTTACTACCTTGGAGAAGAAATGATAATCTGGAGCAAAGCGCTCAGGTAGCCTGATCGAGTGGTTTAACGTTTCCATCGATGGAGCGATCAGGTCGACAAAATTCTGATGATCGAGGTTTCCGGCCGCTGATACTATTATTCTTCCAGGGTTGAAACGATTGGTGATAAAGTCGAGCATCTCTCTGCGACCCATCTTTTCAACGGTTTCAACCGTCCCATAGATGGGCAGCCCCAGCGGGTTTTGCTTCCAGAAATCTTCTTGGAAAAGCACATGGATGAATTCATCTGGCGTGTCTTCGACCATCCGGATTTCCTGAACAATGACGCTTTGCTCCCGTTCGATCTCTGCGGGGTCAAAGACCGATTGGAGAAAAAGGTCCGAAAGAAGATCGGTCAGCAGTGAAAGATGGGCGGCAAGGACTTTGGCGTGAAAACAGACATGCTCCTTAGAGGTAAAGGCATTGGCGAAACCGCCGACGGAATCGAATTCCTTGGCGATGTCCAGAGCGCTTCGACGCTTTGTGCCCTTAAAAAGCATATGTTCGATGAAATGAGTGATCCCCCGCTCAAGAGGATTTTCATCGCGCGAGCCGGCGTTTACCCAGATTCCGGTGGAAACCGAATGGGCGAATGGAATTTTTTCCGTTACTACCCTGATCCCATTGCGGAGGACCGTTTTCTGGTACAAATTCCCCCCTTGCGCGCAATTGCAGGGCTTAAGCCGCCCCTGCTTCTGATTGTGAATGACAATTAATGGATGAGATAGTATCCCGGCTCACCACAATATCCCGAAACAGCTCACTAAATCATCTTGATTCTTTCTGTTCCGGCGGCAGGGCGGCTTTTCGGCTGAGTCGAATCCGGCCGTCCTTGTCAATATCAATTACCTTTACCAAAACTTCGTCGCCTTCGTTTACAACGTCGGTCACCTTACGGACCCGCCTGTTTTCGAGCTGCGAGATATGGATCAGGCCCTCTGTATTGGGCAGGATTTCGGCAAACGCGCCGAAGTCCGTCACTCGAACTACTCTCGCCATATAAAGCTGACCGATTTCCGGCTCAGCGGTAATATTCCTGATCTTCGCGATTGCTTTGTCACATGCTTCTGCATCAGGGCTCATTACAACGACTCGACCGCTGTCGTCAATGTCGATTTTGGCTCCCGTTTCAGCGACGATGGCGCGGATCACCTTGCCTCCCGGGCCGATAACCTCGCGGATTTTATCAGGAT
>JBEKQE010000054.1:0-26702 GCA_049520035.1 Syntrophobacteraceae bacterium
TTGTCGGGGACGACCGCTTTTTGCGACATGTACCTTTTCGAGCACAAGGTCGCAGAGGCGGCAAAAAGAGCAGGCATTCGGGCGCTGGTGGGCGAGGTGCTCTACGATTTCCCTTCTCCAGCCTACGGGGAGGTCGAAAACGGCCTGAGGCATACCGAATCGCTTATCGACAGGTGGCGGGGAGATCCTCTGGTCAGCGTTGCCGTCGAACCACATGCCCTCTATACCTGTTCGCCTGACCTTCTGAGGAAGTGTTATCAGATATCGGCCCGGCACGAGGTGCCGCTTGTAGTCCACCTGTCGGAAAATGAAGCCGAAGTCGAACAGACACTGCACCTGTACGGCAGGCGTCCGGTCGCGCACCTCGAGGCCCTTGGTCTGCTGGGCCGGCGCCTTGTGGCCGATCACTGCGTGGCCCTCAATGAAACCGATATCGGTATGCTTGCCGAAAACCAGGTCAAAGTGGTCCATAATCCGGAAAGCAATATGAAGCTTGCTTCCGGTATCGCCCCTGTCCCGCGCCTGCTCGAATCCGGCGTAACGGTGGCCCTGGGCACGGACGGCTGTGCGAGCAACAACAACCTTGATATGTTCGGAGAAATGAATTCGTGCGCCAAGCTCCACAAGGCCGCAGCACTCGACCCGACAGTCCTTTCGGCCGAAACGGCGCTCAGGATGGCGACCGGGTCCGGGGCCAGGGCGCTCGGTTGGGAAGGGCTGACCGGACAAATCGCCCCTGGCATGCTTGCCGACCTGATAGTGGTGGATTTTAGAAAACCGCACCTGACGCCCGTTTACAACCCCGTAAGCCACCTGGTCTATGCGGCCGGGGCTGCTGACGTCCGCCACAGCGTCATTGGCGGGCACCTTGTGATGAAGGACCGCACTTTGCTGACTCTGGATCTGGAGGAGATCTTCGGTCATGTCCGCGAATTCGCTAAAAAAACTGGAACAGGGAGCTAGGAGCGGGAAGCAAGAAGAAAAACCGCTTGCCGCTGCCACTCTTCCCGCTTCCAGCTTCCCGCTTCCAGCTTCTGGAGTTGTCGATTGGTTGCTTTTCAACGCCGACTGGCTTGTTGCATGCGACCCCAGGATGACCAGGTTTCGTTCGGGGGCCGTTGCAGTACAGGGTGACCGCATAGCAGCGGTCGGCCCCTCCGGCGAGCTTCGAAATAATTTCCGTGGGCGCCGTGAAGCCGACCTTTCAGGTTGTCTGCTCATGGCCGGTTTGATAAATACGCACACCCACGCCGCTATGAGCCTCTTTCGCGGCATCGGCGACGATCTGCCCCTGAAGAAGTGGCTCGAGGAAATCATCTTTCCTGCCGAGAACGCTTTTGTTAATCCCGACAGCGTGTATCTGGGGACCCTCCTTTCAACGGTTGAAATGCTAAGGAGCGGCACTACAACCTTCTGCGACGGCTATTTTTTTGAGGAGTCGGCCGCCCGCGCCGCCGTTCAGACAGGGATTCGCGCCGTCATGGGTCAGGGGGTTCTCGATTTCCCCGCCCCCGACCTCCCGGATCCGGCGAATTTCCAGACGCGCGCGGAAGCTTTTCTGTCGCACTTCCCCGGTCAGACCGACCGCGTTCGCCCATCGCTTTTTTGCCACGCTCCCTACACATGCCGCCCGGAAACGCTAAAGCGCGTAAAGGAGCTTTGCCGCAGTCATAAAATCCTCTTTCAGACCCATCTTTCCGAAACGAGAGCAGAGGTCGATGAAATCGTGAAACGATACGGCCTAAGACCGGGAATGCATCTCGATGCACTCGGGGTCCTGGATGAGTCGACGCTGTGCGCTCACGGGATCTGGCTATCCAAAGATGAAATCCTGTCCATTGCAAGGAGTGGCGCCTCTATTTCCCATTGCCCGGAGAGCGCAATGAAGCTGGGCTCCGGGGTGGCTCCAGTTCCGGATATGATCTCCTGTGGAGTAAAGGTCGGCCTCGGTACTGACGGATGCGCGAGCAACAACGACCTGGACCTTTTTTCCGAAATCGGCTTTGCGGCCAAGGTCCATAAGGTTTTTAGAAAAGACCCGCTCGCCTGCCCAGCCGAACAGGCGCTCCGGATGGCCACATTGGGCGGCGCCTCGGCCCTTGGGCTGGAAAATGAGATCGGAAGCATCGAACCCGGCAAAAAGGCGGACCTTATTGCACTCAGCCTCAATCAACCTCATCTGACGCCGATGTACGACCCGGTCAGCCATATCGTATATGCGGCTCGAGGCAGTGACGTAAGATTCGTGTGGGTGGATGGCCGGCAGATCGTAAAGGATGGGCGGGTGCTCACGGTGGATGAGGCCCAGGTCATGTCAGAGGCAAAGAGGATGGGTAATAAAATTTTATCTTTTAAAACATAAACCTCAAAAGTTAAATTTTGACATAATGTGCTTAGATTATTGCAGGCGTCCACAGTTTTCATACCCAGGGGGTACTTCCGATGCTCAAGGCCAAAGACGTAATGACCCGGGACGTTATCACCGTTGCCCCGGAGACAGGGGTAACGGAAATTGCCATGTTGCTGCTCGAAAAGCGATTTAATGGTGTGCCCGTCGTTAACCCGAACGGCGATCTGGTTGGCGTAATCTGCCAGAGCGATCTGATCGCCGAACAAAAGAAGCTCCCGATGCCTTCGGTTTTCACGATCCTGGATGCTTTTATCCCGATTTATCCGCCGGGCAAAATGGCGAGAGAAGTACAAAAAATCGCGGCGATGAAGGCATCTGAAGCTATGACGAGCAACCCGGTGACAGTGGGCCCGGAAGCTGGATTAGATGAAATAGCCTCCATAATGGTCAACAAGAGTATATATACGATTCCTGTTTTGGAAGGCGGGAAACTGGTGGGCATCATCGGCAAAGAAGATATTCTGCGGACCCTGGTGTCCTCCTCCAAGTAAGTATCAGCCCGGATTATGCGTGACTATGCGTGAAAATCATGCTGCATTCGACTCAACTCTCTGATATTATGCGCTAAATTAAGTCAAAGTGAGGAGTGGCGGCTCTGTTCTTATGCCATTGTCGTAATAGCTTGCAAAATGTGGTAAATTCATAACGTGTAGAGCGAGCCTCGGCCGGATTTGGTTAAATTTTAGTCAGGAGCGCAGGACTGTGCCGATTGCCGGAAGGATTCATAGAAGAAGACCCGTTGAGGGGGCCGGGCCCAGGAAATTGGATCTGAGGCTCCAGGTGAAGAATTTTGGCCCTGTCTTCGAAGGTGATATTCAATTAAAACCATTGACGGTCTTCGTCGGGCCAAATAACTCGGGGAAATCATACATCGCTATGCTGGTGCATTCCATATTCGAGGCACATCCGATGGGTCGGGAGGCTAAATACGCCGGCAGTGGCACTTTCGGCATGCTCCAAATCATCGAAGATTCCTCCCAGCAGTATCGCGATCTCCTGCAGCGGATTAAAAGCCTTAAGGCAGGAGAAGCGCTCGAACTCGACAGCCAAACCCTTGATCACCTCATCAGAGATTTCTTCAGCAAAATATATGAAAAGAGGCTCAGCGACGAAATCGCCAGAGCATATGCGTGTACCGTGGATAAGCTCGTAAGCCTTGGCAGGCGAAATTTTGAAATTAAGTTGCATACCAATTCACGCATGCTAAGTCTTAAATCTATACATACTGATATCAAAGCCGAACTGCCTGATGTTATCGTTGGACCAACACTCTTAGTAAAATGTGTCGATAGAGGAGGTTATGTTGCGCAGTCGCGGGGGATTGGACAACAACTATTAGTTGAGGTGAATAAACCTTTTTTGGAATCGGAGACCTCCAGACCAGTTCTTACGCAAATTATCTTCCATGACCTTTTGGAAACTTGTTGTTCAGAAATCTTTTCCAATCTATCTCTGGCATGTTACTATCTGCCTGCTGCCAGATCCGGAATTCTGCAAGGTCACAAAGTACTCACTGCAAGTATGTGGAGGCAGTTGCCGCTCATTGGCATAAAGCAAATGGATATTCCAACGTTTTCAGGGGTAGTTTCGGAATTCGTATCTCGTATCATCTCCCTTCCCGACGAGCCGGGACCCTTTTTCAAGTTGGCTCAGGAATTTGAAAATGAGCTGATTAGGGGCGAAATTAGTATTAAGACGCTCGATAAAGCCAGATATCCCGATATAGTGTATAAATTCCGCGATTTGGAAATTCCCCTACACAGGACTTCGTCCAGTGTTTCCGAGTTGGCCCCTTTATTTCTTTACCTCAAATACATTCTGGAACCCGGGGACGTCTTGATAATTGAAGAACCGGAAGCCCATTTGCACCCCGCAAATCAAGCCATTATAGCGCGGTTTCTAACGAAGCTGATCAGAAACGGCTTGAATATCATAATTACCACTCATAGTGATTTCCTGATCCAACAATTAAACACGTTTATTCTTCTGGGTGAGAAAAAGAAAAGGCCGGCATCTCTTGAAAAATCAGGGGAGAATGAATTTCTCAGCCATGATGAGGTCGCCGCCGTCGTTTTCGACTATAATCCGCGAAAAGACGCATATAAAGTCAGATCTCTGGAAGTGGGTCCTGAGGAGGGCATATCGCAAGAACAGTTCATGAACGTGCACGAAGCGCTCTACGAGGAAAGCTTTAGAATCAAAAGGGAGATTTTCTCCGAAAATGATTCTAGCTGCTAACTCTGAAATTAAGTCCCTTTTTGAGCGACTGCGCCGGGAGGCAAAACACGCTTCGATCAAGAAATGCTCGGAGCGCGGATGTACTCTGAAGATCGATCGCAAAATGAGGTGCCTGATTTTAAAGGGAGAAATGCTGTGCGCATCGTCAATGAAGATTTCAGATTGCCTGATATTCTGTATAATAGGTGATTGCCTGATCGTGTGTATTGCCGAACTAAAGCAAAAAACAATTCATGCCAAAGATGTCCTGATTAAACTCCAGAATTCTTCGGAGCAGGCGTTAGAGTTGATAAAACGGTGTGAAGGCGGGAATGCGAAATGTGATTTTTATCATTTAGTTTTGGCGAGAGGATGGCATCCATCGGAATATAATGTCCTGACCAGGAACAACATAAAGATTAAAGGAAAGCGGTATAGTATTCTCCCAAAACGCTGCGGCGCAAACCTGGCAAGCATACTTCGATATCAGGAAGGTTGAATCTACAGGTACAGGTCCAATAAACCTGTATGACTTAATGCTTTTCAGCGGGCCAGTTTTTGAGGGAGGTGCCAAGGTACAGGCTGTATTGGCGACGCCCTCCTGCTCCCAATGATGTGTTGTCAAGGCGCTCGACTGCCTGGAAATATCTGGAGATTGCAGCAGCACCAACCTGGGAAGCAGTTTCGGGCAAAACGATTAAAGCGTCCCAGCCAATTTTCGGCCCGTCCCATATGTCGTACTGGCTCTGGGCTACACCTCCGGGAACTCGCCATGTGTAGACCCTTGGCTGCCCTGGTACATAGAAGGCAAGTTCTGAAGCAAGCTGGCGATTGAAAGTCAGTATAAAGGTGCTCTGAGGGTGAGGTACTTCGCCAAGTGCTCTGCCGGCTTCAATGCCGAGCTGCCGCCAGCCTTGCAGCCTGGCGACCAGCCTGTCTGCCCAGGGGCCGGGGGCAGCTCCGGCCCAAAACGGAAGAGCATAGGTGAGCAGCGCCATAACAGCCCCAACGATAACCCCTTTTTTAAAGTAAGGTCTCCAGGAATCCAGTCTGGAACCAGTCGATATGTTGCCACAGCCCCAGGCCGCCAGTAGGATCATGCCGGCCGGATATATCATGGCGGGCCAGTTGGGTTGAATTCTCTGCCGCAAACTCAGGACGGCAACACCCAGCAACGGCACGAAACTGAAGCACAGCAGATATAGCACGCAACGGTCCATGGACTTGAAACGGAAGAGCGACAAGACAGAGAGCAGGACAAACAGTATCCAGGTTAGAGGCGAAACAATCCCAATCTGTCCGCCTATTAATTCGGTTGAAGTAGCCATGAAATTGGACAGGCCCGCTTCAAAGTGACCGGCGGTATGATGAAACGTGACCCAGCCGTGAAAAGCGTTCCACAGGATGGGTGGGATCAACGCAGCGAGCCCCAGAAGCGAAAACAAATAGGGACGGCGGCATTTCAGGAGGTATCTATCACCTCTGCTCACCGCCGCAAACGCAAATATGAGGACAATAAACACGGCCATCACCTGTTTGCTGAGCAGTCCGAGACCAATGGCCGCCGCAAGAGCATACCACTCCCAGGAACTGCGTTCCCTTTTTTCCAGTCCTGCCCAGAACATATACAGGGCAAGAGACCAGAAGCAAATGAGAGGCGCATCGATGGTCATGATGCAGCCCAGAGCGGACGCGCCGGGTGAGGCCATCGCCGCCGCGACCGCCCAGAAAGCCGTACGTGAGTCATACATGCGTCTTGCAAGCAGGAAAAGTACAAGTGACGAAACTGCTCCCAGCAGCACTGCGGGCAGCCGTACAACTGCTGGACCGGAACCGATGGTCCGGGAGAAAAGGGCGATGATCCAGGCCACCATGGGGGGTTTGCTGAAATAACCCCAGTCCAGTTGGCGGGACCAGTCCCAGTAGTAGGCTTCATCACCAGCCAGGTCCAACGGAACGGCAAGGAGATAAGCCAGCCGAAATAGAGTGGTAAGAGTGAGCAGGAGGAAAAAGCGCTTGTTCCAGTTCATATCAACCGCCGCCACGTTCCTCGAGGCGGCCCTTGCGCCGCATCCGCATTAAAAGGCACACCCCACGGAACGTTGAACATCCAACAGCGGCTGCACCGATGGCAACTGAGATAAGGCCGATACGGAGCGGAAATGATGTGACGCTTTCCGTTCCTTGTCCAATGAGCGAAAGAGCGGCAAAAATCAGCCCCAGGCCCGTAGCCCCGACCAGCAAAGCAGGCAGGATGATACCCGGGCGGACACCAATCCTCTGGAGGAACGCCCACAGGACAAAGACAGCCCAGACCCAGACCCACCATGATATAACTCGAGAGGGCGAGAGCTCCAGGGCATATCTCAAGGTCTCGGCAATTGGGGAGAAAATCGCGCGAACGAGCGAGGGTTCACCAATGTATCCGGCGACCACGGGAATGACATCCGCACTGTCGTGTTCCCTTAGTTCGCGGATTGCGAGATTTGCCCTTTGAGAAGGCGAAAGAGCCGATGCCCCCGGCGCCTTTATGACTGTCCATGTTTTCGCCATTCCACTCCAGCCATGCCAGTCCGTGGTAGCAACAAGCACGAGTCCGCGGGAACGGCAGGTATCAAGCACCTCTTGCCGGATATCGTGCGGCAGGTCCGGGTGGCCGGAATTGACGATTTCAAATCCGTCTACGCCGTCATCGGCCAGCCGAGCAATGTCGCCGGGCCTAAGTCTCTTCAAGGTGACAACAATGACTGCCCCTCCGCAATCCTCATGAATCTTTCCGGAAAACCAGGCCGTGCGATCCGGCCACTCATCGAGTCCCATCTTCAATTTAAAGGGGGGGGCCTTACAATCACAAATGCCCAGAACAATCGCTCTCTGGCCTGAATGGACCTCGACACCAGAGATGAATCCCGGCAGCCGGTCGAAAGATGAATCAGCCTGCACTTGAATTTCATGCGCAAAGAGCTCATCATGATCGGTAAGCGCCACCACGTTATAACCGCAGGATGCATGCCACTCGAGGCTTGTTTGCAACGAAACCAGGCCGTCATGAGATTTTGTGGTGTGGCTGTGAAGATCGGCTACAATCAGGTTGGGGTCGTCTACAACCAGCCGCCAGCCTGGAATGCGCGCCACCACAAATAAGAAGACGATCAGCGCCAATGTTGAAGAGGCGACAAGGGCCATCTGGATTCCCTTAAGCACAATCGCAAAAGGCTTTTTTTCCCTCTGAGCACGAAACTCAGCGAACATGCCCCACGCTGCTGCGCACAAAAACACCCAGATCAGCACAGCAAAACACGCAATGCGGAAATCCGGCGCCCCTGCCAGGATCAGGAAGGGGGCGGCCAGCGGCTCGATGAGCGCTTCCCATGAATGCTGTTCAAGCCTCATTCCCGCCGCGCGGGTGTAGTCGCGGGCGTCGAACGGGCCTTGAGGAGCGTATGGAAGGCAGGACAGAACGCTAAGAATCGCAAGCCCTAAAGCCAAGACAGCGGCATAGTTGCGGTATTCTTTAAAGATTGAGGGCCCATGCCGATCTCCACCCCTCGCGGGGCGTGGAGACCTCCGATATCCCCTATCTGACATCCCGATTATCCAATCAACATGCTTTTTCAAGAACAGCCAGAATTCCAAAAAGATTTAGTTCTAATGAAGCCTGCACCAAAAAATTCGCCGCGTCCATAGCTTTTTTCAGCTCCTGAGCCCGGAAGCGATTTTCGGTCGGGTGCAGCAGGATGTGTCTGGTTATGAAGTTCTGATAAAGTGTGGGATAAAGCTCTTCGAGCAAGTAAATCCCGTGCGGCTTCAGAACGCGTCCCACTTCAGCAAGCGCACCCTGCCAGTCAGGAATATGGTGGAGCACTCCAAAACCGAATACCGCATCAAAGGCGCCGTCGGGGTGCGGCAAATTGAGCGCATCGGCCGCGCAAAATGAGATGTTTTGCAGTTCTTGCGGCCTGAGATAGTGAAAAGCCCGCCGGATCATCAAAGGATCGAGATCCGTGGCACAAAGGAAGCCCGGAGAAAACTGCCTTAGAATTATCGACGCCCCGGCTCCCCGCCCGCATCCTATTTCCAGAAAAGCGCCACCGGGGGGAAGCTGCGCATGTCTTCTCATCCAGCCAATTTCAAATTTCTGCTGGAAAACCCTGGAGGGGTTATTCACGACCAGCAGCTCCGCCCAGTTAAGCTTCATCGCCTCAGTCCGCTTTTTTGCCCAGATGTACGACCGCGATGCCGTTGGTCAATCTTCGATATCTTATATTCCTAAACCCTATCCGCTCAAGTATCGATTTGAGCTCGTCGGGGTTGGGGAACAGCCGGATTGATTCCGGAAGGTAGATGTAGGCCGGCTGGCAGTTGGCCAGAACTTTTCCTATGAAGGGCATTACATGAAACGAATAAAAATCGTAGAGGCGCCGAAACCAGGGTGTCACAGGTTCGGAAAATTCGAGGCACATAAAGACCCCGCCTGCCTTTAGGACCCGGTGCATCTCCATAAAGCCCTTTTCAAAATGAGTGAGATTTCTTATCCCGAAGCCAACCATCGCCGCATCGAAGCTTTTGTCCGGAAAGGCTATTTTTTCGGCATCGCCCTGTACCGAGCAAACCAGGCTGGAGTAAGGGGAAGCTGAGGTTTTTGACCACCCGGCCGCCATCATCTCCCAGTTGATATCATAGAGCACCACGCGGCCTGAAGGCGCCACCCGCCCGGCGGCCATCCGCGAGAGGTCTCCGGTCCCGCCACATACGTCGAGCACATGGTCCCCGCTTTGCAATCCCATCATTCTCACGGCCATCCGCTTCCACTGGTAATGGATCCCCAGACTCAGCAAAGTGTTCATGGAATCGTATTTGCGGGCAACGCTGTTGAAATGCCGGCGGACCCATTCCACCTTTTCCTTCTCGGGAATTGCAAGATATCCGAAATGGGTCATCTTTTCAGGATCGGTGATGTATGTTCGAGGCATTTTGAAACCGCAGGGATTTCGGGACGAGTCGTCTCAAAAGCCGGTGGCAAAACCCGTGATGATCAGACAGGCTTCACAACAACTCCGGAGCGGATGCATCGCGTACAGGCGCGCACACGCCTGACGCTGCCGTCCTGGCGGACATGGCGCACCTGCTGGAGGTTGGGATACCAGATACGTTTGGTCTTGTTATTTGCATGGCTGACGTTGTTACCTACATGAGGCGTTTTGCCGCAGAATTCACATACTCTGCTCATGATTGCAGATTCCTTTCCACATAGCCGGCACAGCTCGTGTCGATCGGTCAAAAAACTATATGATAGCAGACTGCGCTTTGAATAACAAGGATATTCCCTTATCGACCCGCTATCTCTACAGCCTCAGCGCCGGGCCCCCGAGGAACGATCTCTCCTATGATATGAACCCCGGCGAGCATGGCGCCAAGAAAAGCCACTATATCTGCGGCTTCGGAAGGCTCTACGACTATTATAAATCCAATCCCGTTATTGAAAACATGGTTCATTTCTTCCGGGGAAACATTGCCCTTTTCACGAAGAAAGTTGAAGATGGGAGGCACGCTCCAGGCCCCCCCCCGTATGAGCGCCTTACAGGCGCGGGGAAGAATCCTCTCGACATTGTCGTAGAAACCACCCCCGGTGATGTGAGCCATCCCATGAACACGGTACTTGCGCAGAAGATGCAGAACGGGTTCGACATAGATGTTGGTGGGTTCGAGAAGTTCGTCGGCAACGGTTCGGTTCAGTTCCGATACGAAGCTGTCGGGTTTGAGGCCCAGTTTGTCGAAGATGATGCGCCGCGCAAGACTGTACCCGTTTGAATGCAAACCGCTCGAGGCCAGCCCGATAATCTGATGTCCAACCCGGATGGTCGAGCCGTCTATGATCTTAGAGTTGTCAACAAGGCCAACTGCGAAACCAGCCATGTCGTATTCATTTTCTTCGTAAAAATCGGGCATTTCCGCCGTTTCCCCTCCGATCAGGGAACAGCCCGCCTTTTTGCATCCGGCAGCTATCCCGGCAACAAGCTGTTCGACCAGACCGAGGTCTATGCGTCCCATCGCGAGGTAGTCCAGGAAAAAAAGAGGCCTCGCGCCCTGAACCACTATGTCGTTGACACTCATGGCCACCAGGTCTATTCCGACCGTATCGTGCCTGTGCGTCATGAATGCGATTTTGAGCTTGGTCCCTACTCCATCGGTGGAAGAAACCAGTACGGGGTTTTTCACATCCTGGAGATTCAGGGAAAATAACCCTCCAAAACCGCCAATATCGGTGATGACCCCGCCGCTGTAAGTGGAGCGAACTATCGGCCTGATTCGCCGGACAAGTTCGTTTGCCTTTTCGAGGTCAACTCCAGCTTCCCTGTACAGATCGCCAGGCATGAGAATACGAACCTTTTCGAACAGTTGGAATACAATTCCGGCTCTGTCCATCTACCGCTCGGGGGCTTGGAAAGATCAAGCCGGAAACATTATACGTCAAAAGGACTTTCCAGTAAACTATGTGTAGTTTACCATTCACTTCGCTTTTTACAATTGATTTCCTCTGGGATTGATTTGCTCATGGATTATCCATCATCGGAATCGGTCAACATTGCCAAGACCCGAACTGCTGTGTTAAAGGAGACCCAACGCCGGAGGTGAGCATGTCTCTACTGAAGAAGGTCTGCATGGCGGTCTCGGGATTCTTTCTGATCCTTTCCTGTGTTACGACTGTTGCCGCAGTCCTGGGTTCTTTTCATTTCTGGCTCTTTTTGCGCCTGCCCGCAAAACCTTTTGCCGAGAAAAAGCAGTTTTTAATTCCCAAAACAAGCGCCTATGGAGTCGCCTCGCTCCTTGAATCTCAAGGGGTCATCAGGGATGCGCGCGCGTTTTATCTACTGGGCTGGTTGCACGATTCCCTTCACCGCATGCAGGCAGGCGAATACGCTTTTTCGACGCTTTACACCCCCGAACAGGTCCTCGACCAGATTATAAATGGAAGGGTGGTGATCCATACTGTTACCCTGCCTGAAGGGTCCACCTTGTGGGATGTGGCGAGGATTCTTAATGAAAAACAACTTGCGCCGGAGAGTGAAATCATCGAGCTTGCCGGCAGCGCCCAATTTGCCAGGTCGCTCCGAGTTGAGGCAAACGGCCTGGAAGGTTATCTTTTCCCTGACACCTATCAATTCACAAAACCTGTCTCGAGCGCTTCCATCGCTGAGAAGATGGTCCGGCGGTTCTGGCAAAGGTTGCCCAACAATTGGCCGGACCGGGTGAAAGAACTCGGGCTGTCTCTGCATAAGATCATCATTTTGGCTTCCATCATAGAAAAGGAGGCTGCAGTCGATTTCGAGCGGCCACGCATTGCAGCGGTCTTCTACAACCGGCTCAAAATAAACATGCCGCTTCAGAGCGACCCAACAGCGGTCTACGACATCCCGCGCTTTTCAGGACCGGTTACCGCCGCGCATCTGACCAGGCAGAGTCCCTATAACACTTACCGCATCAAAGGCCTGCCGCCCGGACCCATTTGCAGCCCTGGGGCGGAATCCATCAAAGCGGCGCTCAATCCTGAAAAGGGGGCCCCGTACCTCTATTTTGTAAGCAACAATGATGGTACTCACCACTTTTCGGTTACCCCCGAGGAGCACCGAAATGCTGTTTCACACTATTACGAGCTGAAAAAAAAGACGCCGGGAGACAAAAGTCCTACAATTGGCGACTCGCTGGAAACCTCGCCCCGGGATGGCCGGGCCGGGGCCGAACCCCACCGGCAAGCCGAGGGAGTTAATACCGACAATCCTTAAATCCGAAAGGTTCAATTGGATAAAATGAGCGCGGTTGCCAGCCTCGTATTTGCCGCAGGAAGAGGGACCCGCATGAAGGGGTATCCCGGCAACAAGACACTGCTGCCTCTGATACCGGAAAAATCCCGCTATCAGGGCGCCCGTCCCCTTATCAGCGAAGTCCTTGATAACCTTCCTGCCGGTCCCAGGGGAATCGTAGTCAATTACCACGCAGAACAGGTGCGCCGTGTCACCCAGGGCCAGGGGATATCTTTTGTCTACCAGCCGGTTACGAACGGCACAGGCGGCGCCCTGCTTGCAGCGCGCTCCTTTCTCAACTCCGCCGATGCAGACCGTGTGATAATTACAATGGGGGATGTCCCCCTCATCCGGGCGGCTACTTATCACAGACTTCTTGACCTGCTGGGACGCTTTGAGCTGACGCTCCTTGCATTCGAATGCAAGGACAGGGGACAGTACGGCATGATCGAGATGGAAGGCGAACAGGTAACCAGAATTGTGGAATGGAAATACTGGAAGGATTTCCCTTTAGAAAGGCAGAGCAGGCTCAGGTACTGTAACGCCGGAGTCTATGCCGCCGGGAAGACCACTCTGCTCAGGTACCTGGACCGGATGGAAAAGAGGCCGCACGATGTCAGAAAGCAGCAGAACGGAGAGTGGTTTACCTTCAAGGAGTACTTCCTCACGGACTTGGCTGAAATGATGAATGAGGATGGTTTGCGGGTGGGAATGACGCCTGCGCCCGAAGAAGAGGTGGTAGGGGTGGACACGCTCGAGTCGCTGGAGGCAGTGCAAAAGCTATACGCAAGGCGCCGGGGTTCACAGTGAATAATAAGTCGTCCACATTATCCCGGATATGAAGAGCAGTCCCTGATGAAAAAAGCATACATACACGGATACAATTCGCGGGAAAGCATTCGGCTTCAGGACCAGGCAACGACCCTTGCCGGCCTGCTGCATTCGGACTCATCCTTTCCGGCCGGGAGCCGAGTTCTGGAAGCCGGATGCGGGGTTGGGTCGCAAACGTCAATGCTGGCCCGAAACAGTCAAGGGGCCGAAATAACAGCAATCGACGTGTCCGAAGAATCCCTGGCCGAAGCTCGAAAGAAGCTGGATTCAGAGGGGATCACCAATGTGACCTTTCAGCAGGGCGACATCTTTAGACTGCCCTTTGAAGAGGCGTCCTTCGACCACGTTTTTGTCTGTTTCGTGCTCGAACATCTAGCAAACCCTGTCGAGGCGTTGAAATGTTTGAAACACATTATAAAACCAGGCGGAACGATCACCGTTATCGAAGGGGATCACGGCTCAGTTTACTTCCATCCTGAAAGCCATGACGCCCGCAGGGCCATAAACTCCCAGATCGCCATTCAGGCCCAGGAAGGCGGCAATGCGCTGATCGGACGCGAGCTTTATCCCCTGCTGACAAAGGCCGGTTTCAGGAACTGCCGTGTCTCGCCCCGCATGGTATATGTCGACTCCAGCAGGCCTCATTTCGTTGAAGGCTTTACCAAAAACACCTTCACTGCAATGATCCAGGGCGTCCGCGAAAAGGCGGTGGCTGCGGGACTCATGGATCGAAAATCCTTCGACAAAGGAATACGCGACCTGTACAGGACGACAGAACCTGACGGCGTCTTTTGCTACACCTTTTTCAAGGCTACAGCAATTCGTTAAAACTCAAACATGGTTTTCCGTTTCCGCTTTTTGCGATCCAGGGCGCATGACAGCAGTGGCGGCGAAAAGAGATTATGATATGCTTCTGCTTTCGGAAAGGAATAAGGATAATGGAAAGCTTAAAGCAAGAAGCAATCAGTGCAATTGCCAAGCTACCGGATTCTGCGGATATCGACGAAATAATGTATCGTCTCTACCTGATAGACAAGGTAAGAAAGGGAGAAGATGCTATTAAGAGTGGTGAGTATACAGCGATAGAAGACCTCAGGAAAGAAATAGAATCATGGGGTAGTGTCCTAATTTGACTCTCGAAGCAAATCTCGAATCGTCCACAGCTTGTCGGTCACACCTGCCTCCATTGCCGGAGTACACCGAATCGTACTATGAATCCTCACAAAATTATAGTGGGCGAAATGAACCGCGACTGCCGCCTTTAAGTTCTCCAGCTTCTTACTGAAAGCATTGGTCAACCGCGTGAATCTTCGCATGCTCATCCTCATTGTAAGGTTCTGCCGCTCCACAAGACTTGTGGAAATGTGTGCAAAATCTGGATCGCCTTTTATGGGCGCCCTCGTAGCACTGGTTACATGCGGAGGGCTGTATCGTCCTGGTCCAACGGGTTCGGCCTCGTAAGATTTGACAATCTGGCCATAGTCAACGTCCAGACCGAAAGCCTCTTCGGTAGCGTCAACGTATGCGACCAGAGCATCCGATGAAAGTTGAATTTTATTAGCGAGGCGGCCAGAGAGATCATGCAAGAAAGCCGTAGCATTTCTCAGGTCTCGTTTCCCTACGCGATAGGACGGCACTATTTTCGTTTCCGGATCGAGGGCCACAAAGGTATATTGGTCTCCAAGGCGATTGTGATCGTCCAACGCATTCAGGTGCCGTTGCTTCTTTTGGACAAAGGTCCAGATTTCATCAACCTGAATCCGACGACAAGGGAGGTTCCGCATTTTCTCGTTTATAAGGTTGTGGCATCCCTCAGCCACCGAAACCATGAGGCGCATAATGGTATCGCGGTGCGTGTTGGTCATACGCTCAGTGGAGCGGATGGAGTTGCCCTCCACTAAGCAGTTTACGATTTGAGCCTGTCGATCTTTGGATAGAATGTTCATACTTTTCCTCTCTCCCTTGCTACCAAGCATACCACATTCCATTTTGCTGTCAAGTGGAAAGTTCACTTATCTGTCCATTTATTTCTAGTTTTATCTCTATATAGTTACTTTTACAGTTATTTTTTGTCCATTTTTTAGTTCATAGCAGTGTCCATTTTCTGTTGCTTTTTTGTTACCGCCGGTTTAAAATGATCCCAACATTGTACCTGGAGGGCCGAATGACTCTGACCTGCGAAAGATTATTAGAATTCGATTTGTTCGAATTCCACGAGAAAGACATGAATTTTGAGACGTTTAGCCGTTTCTATTCCGTCCTTAGTGAAATCGAGAAAATTGATTATTTTATAAGGAAAACACCTTCTTTCCCGGGATCTACCGACAAAATAGTCAGGGATGAGCTAATTTCTGTGATAGGTGCCACGCTTTCAATCGAGGGGACTATTTTGGACAAAGAAGAAATTCTTGAAAGTATTGATAAGGCAGATAAGGGCGAACCCCTAAAACGAAGAGGACAGGAGGCGGCAAATTCAAAAGATGTTTATGATTTTTTGAGAAATACGAGAATTGACGAGTATACCGAGAGTCTAATTAGGCAGATACATACCTTATTCACCAAAGAGATGAATTATACATCGAACATCCCAGGTCAGTACAGGCTGGCGTTTAATGTAACTTTTGGAGAGCCTCGGCGTCAGTGCTTATGCCCTACTCTTTCCGAGATAGAATGCGCTATGGCGGGTTTCATAAAATGGCTAAACAAAATAGGAACTGGCCCTATAAGTAGTAGCCCCTTTGTAAAAGCTATCATGGCACATTATTACCTGTCTGAAATTCACCCATTTGGGGATGGCAATGGACGAACGGCAAGGGCATTAGAAGCGGCGATATTATATAAACACGGTGTGAATAGATACTGTTTTTGGTCACTTGCGAACTTTTGGGCCATGCACAAAGATATATACATTAATCATCTTGGAGATATTAGAAGAACACAAAATCCATTCGAGTTCGTTATTTGGGGATTGAATGGTTATAAAGATGAAATCACTACAATCCAGGGCAGAGTATTAACAAAGCATAAGCAATTAATGCTACGTGATTATGTCCAATTTCTTTTTAGGACCAAGGATGAGCAGAAAATTAAAATAAATCAAAGAATGGTTGAACTGATGAGAATCATTACGGCAAGAGCGCGTATTTCGATCAAAAAATTGTGGCTTGACCCAGAAGCTATATTGCTTTATAAGGATGTATCCAGACAAACAAAAACTAGAGATTTAGTAAAACTGCTGGATTTGGAGTTATTAAAGCCAGAAAAGACAGAGCAAGGACTTATACTTAAACCAAATTACGAGCTGTTAGAAGAGCTTGAATACTATGTGCGACTCGATCCAGATGAAATATCTCGAACAACTTAAGAGGGTCATAGCTGATCTTCATAGCGCAAAAGCGACATGGATTGAATCAGTGCCGGTGAAGGAGGAATTCCAGGGCCAGATAGTGTGGGAAGGGATTGTGGAGGTTTTTGACGTAGAAAACCACCCCACGGCCACGCGCTGCTACGCCTGGTCATCACCGATAGAGAGAAGCAGGAAGCGGAAGTTTTTTGCGGTCCTGCATGTTCCGCCGGTAACATCGGCAAAGGATGCGGTGAGAGCGGCGATAGTGCAGGAATACAAAACAAAGCTGTGAAATTCAGCTATCGTTTAATGTTTTTACTTTTTCTTATTATTCCGTTGCTGTACCCGATTGCATACGCAAGGAACAATGAAACCAAAAAGATTAATATCTCAAGGAACCAGTCCCATGCCTGCATGGTTATCTTCTCCCGTAATTCTTAGTAAAGTCATTTATTGCCTGAAGTGGGCCGGTGCCATCTGTTTGCTGATGGCAGCCAGCATAGGCGTTCTCTTGCTCGTTCTGACGAGAAGTTTTGAAACTCAGCAAACCGCAAAGGATACGGTAAACCGGAAGAGATTGGAGGCACGGATTGCCGCAATCGAACAAAAACAAGAAAAAGAACTTAAGGCCAGATATCCTATTGGATATAAGATTATTGGGGTAACTCACAACTCCATAATCCAAGGTACACAAACAGGCGACTTTAAATTGTCGGTAGACTGGGGACAACTCTCCGTAAGCGAGATGGAACCTGGGAAGTTGAGCATTCTTCAGCCAGCCATCATCCTTGACGCCGGGACGTTTTACATAAAAAGCGACCAAAATTTCTATTTCATTCCCAAAAGAGTGGGTTTTAGAATTGAACTGGCTGTGTGGGCAAATCATGTCCTGTATCTCCAAGTTATCGCAATTGAAAATGACCTGATCGTTTTGGCACTGGGGGTGCTGCGTACTGAACCTCGGAAATCAAATTAGGACACTACCAATCATGGTAATCTGGTCCCATCCTGCAAAACGGGATCTTAGAAACATTCATGACCATATTGCCTCCGATACAATAGAAATACTGACTTTGATTCATGGTAAGCAGGACTTTTTGTCGGTGTATATGGAGAAACAGTAGCCTACATCACATCGTGCGATGTTGCGATTTTGCCGTGAAATCGACGAGGATTGTTTTTATCCGGGAGCGGGCCCAACCGATACGCCGACGGCCATCACACCTTTTCTGTTGACAATGCGCAATCCAAGGCGCCAGAGTCCGGGATAGCTGAACCTGACGGCGTCTTTTGCTACACCTTTTTCAAGGAAGAGAGACCTGGAGACATGCTTAGGAAATTGAGCGAGTTTCTTACGCATTTGGCGCGCAAACCTGTTTGAATTCACACACAGCATAGTGTAAAATCTTGTGTGAGTGAGGCGCCATATGGCGACGAATTTGGCAATTGACGACAAACTGATTGCCCTTGATTCATCGTGACTGAGCCTATATTAAATTAAATCAGATCGGCCTCCTGATTTGGGCAATGGGGAAGCTGCCGGCTTGAGCAATGACGAGAGGAAGTCCTAATGCCGCCAAAGGTGAGGGAATTGATAGCGGAACTTGAACAAGCCGGATTTGTGAACCGAGGGGGCAAGGGAAGTCATAGGAACTTTGTCCACCCCAAAGCTCTAAGGCCAATCACCATCGAGGGACAACCATCTGATGACGCCAAAGAGTACCAGATCAAGGCCGTGAGGTCGGCCATTGAGGAATCGAAGAAATGAGAGACAGCGCCAGGTATGCAAAAATCGTTGAGTGGTCGGAGAAAGATCATTGCTATGTGGGCAGTGCACCAGGTCTGATATATGGTGGGACCCACGGCAATGATGAAAAAGCTGTTTTCGAGGAGCTATGTCAAATCGTTGAAGAGGCAATTGAGCTCTATCGCAAAGAGGGCAAACCACTTCCACCGGCGACATCCGGTCGCGATTTCGCCAACACGATGCAACAGGTCGCCTGAAACAAGATAACCGAGCCGGGCATAGATTGCTGCGTGGACCTTCTTCAAAGCCTTTGCCCAAAGATAAGGCGCCCAACCAGTCCTTTGCTCGCGGCATACCCGGCGGGGGTGAGACCGGGAGAAGGCGGACCTGGAGATATACTGAGGAAATTGAGCGAATTTCTCACGCATTTGCTGTGCAAACCTGCTTGAATTCACACACAGCATGGTGTAAATTCTTGTGTAAGGGAGGCGCCATATGGCGACGAATTTGGCAATTGACGACAAACTGATCGAACAAGCCCGCCTCATAGGCAAACATACAACAAAGAAGGGCGTGGTAACTGAAGCGCTCCATGAATACATACAGCGCCGAAAACAGATCGAGATCCTCGATTTGTTTCATTCCGTCGACTACGATCCCGATTACGATTACAAGGAACAGCGCAAGAAACCATGAAAGTCCTCGTCGATACCTGTGTCTGGTCCATGGCGTTGCGGCGCAGTGAGGCTTCAGGTGGCCGGGAAGTGTCCGAACTGATTGAACTGGTCAAGGAGTTGCGCGTGCAGTTGATTGGACCGGTGCGGCAGGAAATTCTTTCCGGGATCAAAAGCCATGCCCATTTCAGGACTCTTCGCGATCATCTCCGTCCATTTCCCGATATCGAACTGACGATCGGTGATTTCGAGTCTGCTGCGGAGTTCGATAATCTCTGTCGCGGTAAAGGAGTTCAGGGTTCAAACATTGACTTTCTCATCTGTGCTGTAGCGGTACGGCGCCAGATGCCCATTTTTACCACAGATGCGGACTTCACTCTATTCCAGCAATACCTGCCGATCAAGCTCCACAGTCCCCGTACTGATCTATCAGATCGTACTCGATAGGCTCGCGTAACAGGTCGAATTGCAATCATGAATAATTCAATCTAAGGAATTATATATGCCATCTTCAAAGCCTTTGCCGAGACATAATACCTATTTGCGTTCAAGATTGGGCGGGGATAAACCCCTTAAGCGCTTAAATAAGAAACTAGACGCATACTGATTGCAATTTTCTAAAGTGTTTAAGAATTAGCTTGTTAAGCCCTGAAAGGGCTGAATAATTCAGCCCCGGGTAAGCGAAAGCGCCACCCTGGGTGTGGGATTCCATAAATTTTTTCTCTGTACTCCGAAGGAGTTACATAAAACCCGCAGGGCAAAATGCAAATGCCAACACGGGGGCAATTTCTATGTAGCCCTTTCAGGGCAATATATCTGGGGCGCCAAAACCCAGGGTGGCGCTTCCGCTTACCCTGGGCTAAAGTATGCAGCCCCATAGGGCATTGAAATCACCGGCAATGTTCATGCGCTGCTTATTTGAGCGCTTATGGGGATAAACCCCGCCCCTACGTCATTGGTGCGTAACGCTTCGTAGGGGAGGGCTTTATGCCCTCCATGAGGACCTGACTTGAACGCAAATAGGTATAAGACCTGAACCAACGCTTTGCCCGGCCCACCTCGCGGGTGAGTGAGCGGGCTGTGGAGATTGGCCTTTTCATGGCTAACGGCCGCCCCCGAAAATCATCTTATCCACATGGGCGCAGATTATATGCCCGACGGTAATATGACACTCCTGCACCCTGGCTGTCACCAGGGACGGAACATGAAGGATAATATCACAATACAGGTCCATTTCAGTCTCAGAGGGGCCGCCCAGGCCGATTGTGAGAACACCGTTATCCCGGGCCCATTTGAGTGCCCTGATCACATTGCGGGATCGGCCGCTTGTGCTTATCGCTAAAGCGACATCCCCAGGCTGCGCTAAAGCCCGCAGTTGCTTTGCGAATATCTCGTCGAAGTCGTAGTCGTTTGCTATGCTCGTCAAAATTGATGTGTCAACTGTGAGCGCCATTGCAGGCAAAGGAGGCCGTTCCATTTGAAAGCGGTTTACAAACTCGGCTGCCAGGTGTTGGGCATCTGCGGCACTGCCGCCATTACCGAAAAGAAAAAGCCGATGCTTAGCAAGGAAGGCCCGGCTGACCAGGCCGGCCATCTCGAAGATGGTTTCTTTCGCCATGCTGCAGAGTGCCTGTTGCACCTGGATGCTTTCTTGAAACATCCGCTCTGCAGCAAGCAAAAACTCTTCCTTTTCAATCGGTTCCATACCTTTTCACCTTGATTGCCAATATTAATTAAGTGCGAGAGCAAATGCCACGAAAAACTACCTGCTCGACTGTCTTCGATTCAGTCTTTCCAGGGGCGGTTGAATCCCATTGAACAACCCGACAGCTTCGTATACACTGATCTGAGAGATAAGTTTTCGCACGATACCTATATTTCGCACTCAGCGGATCAATCTTTCGATCTGATTTCGCTTATTGGGAAAGGATCAGGCTGGAATGCAAAACAAAACGTCCGACAAGCTGGAACCTCTCGACGACCTCTATTCCACATGCCCGGCTGGTGAGATTTTCCCAATTCCAAAGCAATCCGACTACCAGGCGGAGTTTGCGCGGATCAGCAAAATTGTCTTGGAGCAGCGGAGCTTAGGGCGTGAGATCGTAGTGGTGATGGGTGTCGGGTTCGTGGGCGCTGTAATGGCCGGGGTCGTAGCAGATTCAGTGCACAAGGTGACGGGGGAGCCCTGCAAGTTTGTCATCGGAATGCAGCGGCCCTCCTCCAGGTCTTTCTGGAAGACCCAATATCTCAATCGTGGAATTGCTCCTGTTGAGGCCGAAGATCCCGAAGTGGAGCTGCTGATCCGTCGGTGCGTCAAAGAGAAAAAGACACTCATCGCGACGTATACCTATGAGGCACTTTCACTGGCCGACGTGGTGGTGGTTGACGTGCAATGCGATTATCAGAAAGAAACACTTGGGAACGTTCGCCAGGGCCGCGCCGATATTGCAGCTCTGGAGGATTGCTTAAAGACAATCGGTGAGAAGATCCACCCCGAATGCATGGTCCTGATTGAAACCACTGTACCGCCCGGCACGACCCAGTATGTTGCATATCCCATAATCAAAAAGGCCTTCCAAAGCCGCGGCATCGGGGCCGAGCCCTTGCTGGCTCATTCCTTCGAGCGGGTCATGCCGGGTAAGAATTACGTGTCATCTATTCGGGACTTCTGGAGAGTATGCAGCGGCGTCAACGAGGCATCCAGACATAGGGTGCAGACCTTTTTGTCCGACGTTTTAAACGTGGAACAATATCCACTGACTGTGCTGGAAACGCCTATTGAGAGCGAAACCTGCAAGGTGGTCGAGAATTCCTATCGCGCCACGATTCTGGCTTTCCTCCATGAATGGAGCGTTTTTGCGGAGCGAAACGGCGTGGACCTGTTAAAGGTCATAGAAGCGATAAAGGTTCGGCCGACGCATTCAAACATCATATTTCCGGGACCTGGAATAGGAGGCTACTGCCTGCCAAAGGACGGAGGACTGGGAATCTGGGCCTACCAGACGCTTCTGGGGTTCGAGGACGATATATTCAGGATAACCCCCCAGGCTATCGACATAAACGATACAAGAGCTCTTCATGTCGCACGCCTGGTCCGTGATGCTCTTCGAAATATGGGCAAGATCGTGGCTGCCTGCAAAATCGCCATCTTCGGCGCATCCTACAGGGAAGACGTCGGGGACACCCGTTACAGCGGTTCGGAAATGCTTGTTCGAAAGCTTGCCGAAATGGGGGCGGATATTTCTGTCCACGATCCCTATGTCAAGCACTGGTGGGAATTTGAGAAACAGGATACATACCCCGTCCCCGGCCATTCATGGTCGAGGTTTTTCCGAAACCAGGAAAATCTGAAGGCGCTCACCATCAGCAAAGACATGACGGAAGCCGTCCGCGGGGCCGATGCCGTGGTGCTTGCCGTGAGGCACGAACATTACCTGCACCTTTCGGCCGACAGTTTATTGGAGATGACCGCAAAGCCGGTTGCAGTGATAGATTGCTTTGGGATTCTTACAGATAGCGAAATAAGGCGCTATTTTGAGCTGGGATGCGAAGTAAAGGGTCTGGGGCGCGGAAATGTCAAGCGGATCAAGGACGAAGTAAGATCTGCCCAACAAAAAGGACAGGGTCCTTTTCATTAATGTAAGTTGCGTTCAAATAGTTAAATTCAGTCCAACAACTGAAGCAGATACTGTCCGTATGCGTTCTTCATCAAAGGCTCGGCCAGCCTTCGCAACAGGCCCTCATCAATATACTCCATGTTGTAAGCTATTTCCTCGACACAGGCGATCTTGAGGCCCTGTCGTTTTTGGATCGTCTCCACGAAAGTGCATGCCTCCAGCAGGGATTCGTGCGTACCGGTATCGAGCCAGGCAAAGCCCCTGCCCAGCAGCTCCACTTGAAGCTCGCCCATTTTCAGGTAAGCGTTGATGACATCGGCTATCTCCAGCTCTCCGCGCGCCGAAGGCTTAAGGCCAGAAGCTATTTCGACCACCCTGTTATCAAAGAAATAAAGCCCGGGGACAGCGTAGCTGGACTTTGGCTTTACCGGTTTTTCCTCAATGCCGAGTACTTTGCCCGATTTATCGAACTCGACTACCCCGTAGCGTTCCGGGTCCTGCACATAATACCCGAACACAAGCCCGCCGGAGTCAAATCCGGCAGCGCGCCGGAGGATTTCCTGAAACCCGTGCCCATAAAAGATATTATCCCCCAGTATCAGGCAAACCTTGCCCGCGCCGATGAATTCCCTGCCGAGGATGAAAGCATGGGCAAGACCTGCCGGGTAATCCTGCCGGATGTATGAAAAGCGCAGCCCCCATTGAGATCCGTCTTCCAGCAGCGCCTTGAACTTTGGCAGGTCCTCGGGGGTCGAGATGATCAGAACGTCCCGGATCCCGGCAAGCATCAGGACCGAGAGCGGATAGTAAATCATCGGTTTGTCGTAAACCGGAAGAAGCTGCTTGCTGACCACCTTGGTTATCGGGTAGAGGCGGGTCCCCGATCCCCCGGCAAGAATGATTCCTTTCAAACCGCCGGCCGATTCCATTTCGATCCCCCGGGCTGTCATGCTTACCTCGGCCTCCTTTGTGGTGAATCCTCGTTTTTGCCGGCCCCGTATTGCCTTAACATCCACTCCCGGTAGGCCCCGGTTTTTATTGAATGGACCCACTCGGGGTTATCCAGGTACCACTGAATCGTTTTCCTCATGCCCGATTCAAAGGTCTCTTTCGCACGCCAGCCCAACTCGGCTCTTATCCTGGAGCAGTCGATGGCATAGCGCCGGTCGTGTCCGGGGCGGTCCTTTACGAATGTTATCAGGCTGCAATGCGGGACATGCCTGGATGTGGGAATCATCTCATCCAGAAGAGCGCACAGCGCATTTACGATTTCAAGGTTCGTTTTTTCGCAGCATCCGCCGATATTGTATGTCTCCCCGGGCTTACCCTTTTCGACTACTACATGCAGCGCCTCGCAGTGGTCATCTACGTAGAGCCAGTCACGCACGTTGAGCCCGTCACCGTATATCGGCAGCGGCTTTCCTTCGATCGCATTCAGGACCATGAGCGGCGCAAGCTTTTCCGGAAACTGCCGCGGGCCGTAATTGTTCGAACAATTCGTAATGAGTGTGGGGACCCCGAAGGTATGGAAATATGCCCGCACCAGGTGATCGCTTGCAGCCTTGCTGGCTGAATAGGGACTGTTGGGAGCATAGGGGCTGCTTTCGATGAACGCGGGCGCCTGCGGCCCCAGGGAACCGTAGACTTCATCGGTCGAAACGTGAAGAAAGCGAAAATGTTCGCGGCGCTCTGCCGGAAGCCTTTTCCAGTACTCCCTCGCCTCCTCCAGGAGGTGATAGGTCCCGATGATATTGGTTTGAATGAAGTTCTCCGGGCTGTCAATCGACCTGTCGACGTGGGATTCGGCGGCAAGATTTACTACGGCATCCGGTTGGTATCCTTCGAGGAGTTTTCCTACGAGTTCCCGGTCGCGTATGTCTCCTTGTATGAAAATGTGATCGGGGTCACCGTTGAACTGTTCCAGATTCAAAAGGTTCCCGGCATAAGTGAGGATATCGAGATTGATAATCCGGTTATTCCGCAGCCTTTCACAAGAAACGAAATTACTTCCGATGAATCCTGCGCCACCAGTAACGAGTATTGTCTTATTCATGTGAAACTCACCGCAAAATCCGCAGAGACATGCAAACAAGGCATCCCGCGACCGCCCAACGCGCACGATAGACCCTTCCGGGGATGCCTTCCGGGCTATGCATCACTCGTCGCATAGGGTTGTTTATAGTCTATCATACGAGAGTCAAGCCCGATACGATACTTATAAAAACCCAAAAATCGATTTGATTCAACCACAAATCTCCGGTTTATTTCTTTATCCCCAGTTTCTCCATCAGCTCATATAATGTTGGGCGGCTGATCCCCAGGTCGGCGGCTGATTGGCTCAGATTGAAATTGTTTTCCTTGAGGACCCGGAGGATGACTTCACGATCCGTTTTCTCACGGGCCTCCTTCAGGGTCGTCCTTTCCGATTCGTCAGGTCCTTCGAGCTCCAGGTCCTCATTGGCAATTGTGGATGATTGCGCCATAATGACGGCCCGCCTGATCCGGTTTTCCAGTTCTCTCACGTTCCCGGGAAATTTATGGTTAACGAGCGCCGTGAGAGCTTTTTTGGTGAATCCGAGGATTTTCTTCTTATTTTCTTCCGCGTATTTGCGCACAAAACTCGTCGCCAGCAGGACAATATCGCCTTCCCTGTCACGCAAAGGCGGGATTTGCATCTTGACCACGCCCAACCGGTAATAGAGGTCCTCTCTGAAACTGCCGTCGCGGATTGCCTGATCGATATCCCTGTTGGTCGCCGCGATCACCCTGGTGTTAACCGCAATTTCCTTTCTTCCCCCGATGTGCTCGATCGTGTGCTCCTGGAGAAAGCGGAGCAGCTTCACCTGGAGCGATGGCGGTAAATCCCCTATCTCGTCCAGAAACAGAGTGCCTCCGTCGGCCATCTCCATTCGGCCTTTCCTCTGCGTATGAGCACCTGTGTATGCCCCCTTCTCGTAGCCGAACAGCTCGCTTTCGAGCAGCGTCTCGGGGATGGCGGAGCAATTGATCGCAACGAAAGGTCCGGCTTTTCTCAGGCTTCTTCCGTGAAGGGCCCTCGCAACCAGTTCCTTCCCGGTGCCGTTTTCGCCCAGGATCAAAACAGGCGCATCGGTTGTGGCCACCTTTTCGATAGTCGCAAAAACCTGCTGCATCTGAGGGCTTGTGCCTATCAGCTCCTCGAATGAATCCTGAGGCCGGGCCGCCTGGAGCTTTCGATGCTCGCTTTCAAGTTGATGGACCCGCAGGGCACGCCGGAGAATTACGCTTACCTCTTCGACCTGGACCGGCTTACAGAAAAAATCATAGGCCCCCTGTCCGATCGCAGCGAGGGCATTTTTCTTCTCGTCCTGGCCTGAAATGATAATCACTTTTGTGAAAGGGTCCTCCTCCAAAAGCCAAGCCAGGGTGAGGAACCCCTCTGCGACCCCGCGCGCGGCGGGAGGAAGCCCCAGGTCGAGCGTCACCAGCGGGGGCTGCTCGCGCCGGAATATGTCGATTGCCTCCTGTCTGTTGCCGGCAAGCAGGATCTCGAATTCCTGGGCAAAAGCCCATTTCAATGCCAGTTGAATGCTCTCGTCGTCATCGACGATAAGGAGCTTGGGTTTATCCATTTGCCCGCTCCTGGCGTTCAGGGTGTGACTTGCAACAAAAAAACAATACCGGGGTCAAGACCATTGTAAAAGTATATATTACAGTATCATCGGGGTCTTGTAAAAAACAAACCGGTCTCGCCGGAAGGACGGGTCAGGCGGGATTACGTGGCGGGCCGGCTGAATTGGAGGATGTGACGCCGGGTGCGTGGACATGGATATGGAATTGTAAAATGTTTTTACAAAGTTGAAGAATTAATGAAGCCGAGGCAGGCAGGGAGCACTTCATGAAACAAATTGAAGTCTTCCACGTGCCGGGGACGCCTTGCCCCTGTATAGAGAGCGACTTGCCGGGAACAAAAAAGGGGGAGCAGTTGCTCCCCCTTTTTTTAAGCTTTGAAGCCGTTATCGGCTGCTTTTTGCGAGATGGCGCGAAGCTGACCTAAACCTTTTTAAATAATCTTTTCC
>JBEKQE010000055.1:0-25691 GCA_049520035.1 Syntrophobacteraceae bacterium
TGACAAGAAGTCTTTAAAAAACCAGAGGCGTCGATTCTGGAGCAGGGATCGTACTGAAAAACAGGCTTGGGGATGGGCCAAATGAAAATATCAAAGTGGGCCAAATCAAGTTGACGAAACCAGCGCTAACGTGCAACAAAAGAATGCTTTTGGAAAGACGCCTTTACATGTAGCTGCATATCAGGGTCGGATAGATGCGATGCAACTGTTGCTTTCGTATGGTGCCAACGTAGAGGCAACAGACAAAACTGGTGAGCGCCCGCTTGCAAGTGCCGCTATGCAAGATAAAATCGATGCAGTGAGGACATTGATTCATGCCGGTGCCAACGTCAACGCAAGGAACAATTATGGGAAGACAGCTGTATGGCTTTATGTAAATAATGTTTTCCGTCCCAATGCCGAACTGCTCGAAATGCTGTTAGATGCTGGAGGCTCCATAACAGAATTAAAGGAGAGTTCTGGCGATGTGGTGCAATCCATATATTCAAAATACATTTCGAAAGCTGTTAAGTTGGGGAGTACTACTATTTCTCCGGTCCATGAGACATCTACTCCATCTCGTACCAATAAAACCTTTGTCAACGAATGCCTCAATCACGGGTTAACTGAGAGATTTGAACCTAGGTTCTATAAGAACATCCCTGACCTAGTGGCCGTAACAGAGTTAGGCAATCGAGGGGATTATTCATTAGCCCTTGATAAGTTGTCGATGGTGTGGGATGAATATAAAGATTTTGACTTTTTGTATAATTGGAAGGCGATCATTGCCAGAAAACAGGGCAATATAGATCTTGCAATCGATGTAATAAATGAAGGGCTGAAGAGCGCTATCAGCAAGGCATCTCTATGTAACCAGCGGGCCACACTTGAATACTTCCTACGTAACGTTAGAGGGGCTGTAATGTGGTGGTTACGATCTGTGCTATTACAGCTTTCACTTGGTGAACCGACACTGGAAGGACCGTTTTTGTATCTTGGTTATGTAGCACAGGCCGTTGGTGAAAACCTGTGCAGGGACACGTTGTTCGAGATCGTAGATAAATTGACGATTTCAGGGCGCCTCAGGGAGGCGGCTATAGACCAATTAAATAATATTGTTTTTGAATCTGACAGCGTAACAAAAGGTGACATAAGTGATGCTATCAAGTACATATGCTTGTGTCTTAAAAAGAAATGACCGTAATTCACGCTAAAAATACTTTGAACAAGCTGTTGGGCACGAGGGAGTAGATGAAATTTAAATTCTGAGTGAGCGCTGTTCTGGGAGTGGTCGCGCTAGGAAGCGGAGTGTTTTGCCTCACAGGATGTCAAACAAAGAAAATGGAGCCGCGTGCGTTGGTTGAAGGCGGCACGGCCTACGTTCGTGTCAAGGAGTACTGGGCACAGCCTCGTAAGGAGTGGGTGCCCGCAGGGGGAGAAGCCAAACTCGCCTTCGGCGAAGCAGTCACATTGATAAAGAAGGCGGAGAAGGACGGCCCCAACAATATGTTCTGGCTCACATCGAGGAAAACAGGAGATCAGGTATGGATACCCGCCTACCTCCTTACCTCAAGTGAGGTGGAGATCGCATCATTGAAAGATGAGAGAAGAATCCCGGAAACAATGAGATTCTTCTACGAGAAACCAGGGGTAGGGCCGATCCGCGTTGCAGGGGCAGCCCACATTGTACCGTTCATAACTTTGAGTGACGGTATGCCAGCGTCCGATCAGGGCGCGGACACGCGGTTAATTCAGGATTATCTAGGACACCGCGACATCCGGCATACGGTGATTTACACGGCGACAAATCCGGCAAGGTTTGAAAGGCTATGGCGGTAACTGACCGGCTACCGCGTAAAATCTTTCGTTATGGAGGCTTAACCTTATGTCATTAGCGAATTTATTTAATAATTTCTTTCGCCCAAAGTGGATGCATAGCGACTGGCTCGTGCGCAAGGCGGCGGTAGAAAAACTCACCGACCAAGCGGTGCTCGCCAAAATTGCAAAAACGGACAGTGATTGGCGGGTGCGCACCGTGGCGTTTGAAAAACTCACGGGGGCTATAGCAAAACTCACCGACCAAGCGGTGCTCGCCGAAATTGCCAAAACGGGCAGCGAGAGCCTTGTGCGCAAGGTGGCGGTAAGAAAACTCACTGCCCAAGCACTGCTCGCCGAAATTGCCAAAACGGACAGCGATTGGCAGGTGCGCGAGAAGGCGGTAAAAAACCTCACTGACCAAGACCAAGCACTGCTCGCCGAAATTGCCAAAACGGACAGCCATTACATTGTGCGCAAGGCGGCGGTAAGAAACCTCACCGACCAAGCGGTGCTTGCCAAAATTGCCAAAACGGACAGTGAGAGCGATGTGCGCAGGGAGGCGGTAAAAAACCTCACTGACCAAGCGGTGCTTGCCGAAATTGCCAAAACGAACAGCAGTCACGGTATACGCCAGGTGGCGGAAAAAAAACTTGCCGAAATTACCAAAACGGGCAGCGATGACGGTGAGGATCTACTCGCTAGCTACATGGACAAGAGGAGTTTTAAGGAAGTGAAGCAAATGCTTCGCGAATCGACTGGTGCACGTGATTTATTCAGAAAAGCGCAGCAAGCTGGATTTCGCGTTGAGGAGGAAAATATCCTCGGAATAATGATGGAGCGTAATGGCTGCTGGATCAATTTAGCGGCGTCAAAACAAGACAAAATTAAGAACCTATTTTTAAAAGAAGGGGACTTAGACGCGATTTCCCTCGTCGAAAACGGGGAATTCCTTTTTTAGCTTCTTGGCAGGATTCATCTTTCACCGCCTCTTGCCAAGATTTTTCCACCTCATCATGAGAGCCCGGTTTTTGTGTGTCACAAATCTTAACTTTTGTCATACAAAAATATTCCTCAGACAGTCTTCCTGATGTTGAAGTCCCTGGGATCAACTCCCGCATTCGCTGAAAATGAAAACGGGAGGAGAAAGCAATTTCGCCGCCCTCCAGGTCACTTATTCCACTTTTGTTCCACAGCATGTCTGGACAGTTGCTGGTTAAGAACGACCGCTGATTCGAATCCGGTGGTTCCAGTCACAGAACTCGTTGAAACAAATTTCTTAAGAACCTTGCTCTCAGCGTAATCGGGCTGTTCTGAAAACCCGTGTTTGGATATGGGGAAGGTCCAGTAAACGGCTGAGAGGTGGCAGATTTTGGTTTGCAGTTCCGGAGGACTGGGAAGGGCTTACGTGGTTTTGGATTGTCGCTCACTCTTCGGTTTCAGCGTAATATGAACTCACAACCGCCGATAGCCCCTAAATTATCAAGCGTTTTCCCCGGATTTGTTCAACGGTCCTTCCATATTGTCCCGGTGGTCACGCGAAAATACGTAGCGGACATTCATTTGCTTTTCGGTGCTATGACCGTTGAACTTGCTGGGCCTTAGCGGTGGCTGGATAAACCCGTGCAATGCTCGAAAGCTCAACGTCACACCAGTCCGCCGTCAACTTGAAATCTCGCCCAATTTCTTCGACGTTCAGCAAATGAACATAATTCCATAGCCGTTTTTGCAAAAATCCCACTACAACGGTGCCGTCGCGTAACAGGAGACGGACTCGTTGACCGATGTTGGTCATTAACCCTGTCGGACGGAGAAGCGGTTGGACAGGGACGCTAATGGAGAGTTTTTCGGTAACACGTTCCTGCTTGCCCGGTTTGGCCTCTTCCTGCTTCGGTTTCATTTCTTTCCGTTTGTCGTCTTTCATTTGCTAACCCCTTTCGCTTTAATTGTCCATGGTATACTTGCGTTCCTCAATTGTGCCATCGAACGCCTCCATTACCATTGCCTCAATAACTTGCACTAGCTTCCTGTTCGCTGAAATGCCTTCCTCAAGACACAAACGCCTAAATGCTCGCCAAACTTCCTTGGGAATACCCGTTATTTGACAACTGCTCATCATTACCTCCATTCAATAGGTTCATATATCGTACATGTTTTAGACATATTGGATATCCACCATATCGCCTAGAGGTTGAATTGAAGAGGTTGAATGAAAGGTTGAGTCGAGAGGTAGAGAAGTGAATTTTTGCCCTGTCATAAAACATTAACGAAGATTAACAATCACAAGGAAGGAGATAGACAATGAATTTCATCACAATTGACGGGCAAGATTTCGTCCAAATTCAAACATTGGCACAGGCGCTGGGCGTTTGCACGGCCTCGATTTATAACTGGAGGAGGGCCGGGCATGTCGATTTTGTGTGGCCATTGGGCCGGGCGCTAACATTTGTAAGCAGGGAGACGGCAGAACGGCTCATACGGCTGAAAATCACCAGCGAGATGGGTGCATTCCTGAAACACATAGAAGCTTAGCAGCACTTACAAGGAACAGACGAGTTGACCATTGGAAATCAGCTCGTCTCAAAATTATTTTGGCGCGAAGGAACTGCATTGATAATATAGAATGTTTTTACCTCAATAACATTTCAACCAATGAAGAACACCAAGTAACGCGCCTTTCTTGAATGAGAAAGGAAAATTTAAAATGAAGTTAAGACAATTTGATGGTACGCAAGAATGCAAAATTCTAACCTACCTGATAGTTTCGAAAGAATTTTTAGAAGCCACCCCTTTCATTAAAGGCCACCACTTCGCCAATTCATACGGCCAGAAATTATATCGCTGGTGCCGTGATTTCTTTAGGCAATACAATGATGCTCCTTCAAGTCACATACTTGACATTTATGTTGACAATTACCCTGATGATGACCCGGACGACCCGGAGCAGGACTATATAAAGAAACAGCTTACCAAATTATCCGGCGAATGGGAGAAAAGAAAAGAATTCAACCTTCAATTTGCAGTTGAAAACGCTCTTGACTTCGCAAATAAAAAAGAACTTGAGCTATTGGAAGAGAATCTGAAGCTAGCACGAGAGGCAAATAACCGTGAAGAAGCTTTGCGCTTGATAAACAATTTCAAACCAATCACAATTGAAGGAGGAGATAAGACCGGTGAAGACCCTTTCAATGACCTAGTTGGATGGGAAGAAGCATTTAATAATGACAACCAAGAAGTCCTGTTTGAACTCCCCGGCGTCTTTGGCGAATTCCTTGGGGAACAACTATACCGTGAATCCTTAATAGGCATACTGGCTAAGGAAAAAGCGGGGAAATCATATTTACTATCTGACATAGGATATCAAGCCTTACGCTATGGGCGAAGTGTGGCATTGTTTGAGGCAGGAGACATGACAAAGAGCCAACGCTATTACAGAATAGCCCAGCACTACACACACTTACCACGCAAACGCAAACGGCCTGGTAAAGACTTCCAAGAATATATAGATGTGAACTATCCAATGGACTTTGAAGGAAATACCGAAGTTAGACGGCTCCACAATCTAACTAAGGAATTGGCGCTAGAAGCAATCAGTAAGCAAGCAAAACTGATGGAAAGACGCTTCAAATCTAAACTGAAACAAGCCTACTACACTACGTCCACCCTTACCTTCTCTGAGATAGAGCGGAAACTAAAGGAATGGGAAGCAAATGAAGGATTCATACCAGACGTAATACTAATTGACTACCCCGATATTATGCTAGCTGAAAATATGAAATTGGACGTGAGACATCAGGAAAATCAAAAATGGAAATCAGGCAGACACCTCTCCCAAAAATATAGAGCGTGTGTAATTATGGTTACCCAGGCAGACGCCGAGAGCTATGAAAAAGACTGGTTGGCTTTGAAAAATTTTAGTGAAAGCAAAACGAAATACGCACATGTTACCGCATTTATTGGATTGAATAAAAAGGCTGAAGACGAACAGTTAAATAGAGTTAGGCTTAACTACCTAATGCCTCCGAGAGAAGGCTCAAAAATGCCTAATATCCAAATTCTGCAATGCCTTGAATGTGGAGTTGCTTATATAGACTCTAGATGGATGAAAAACAAGCCTGGTATAGTTGTTCACGAAGGCGAAGAGGAAAGAGACTTTGAAGGTGACTGGAAGAAGAAGTCAGGAAAAGGAGATAAAGCAAAAAAGTACTTTATGGATAATCCTGTTTCATATTCCCTCAAAGAGGCTGCTAAAATTTCGGGAGCAGGTGAAGACCATTGCCGGAAAATTAGGCGTGAGTTAGTGGAGCAAGGAGAACTGTAATGACTAGCGTTGTAGCGTTATCGTTTAATAAGTCCTTGATTTTGTTGTGTTTGGATTTTTTTGCTATAAGACCCGTGAAAATGCTATCAAATGCTTATTGCGCTTGTGTTTGACCATAGCGTTATCCCTACTCTCCTCTTAAGAGGAGAGGGGAACGTTATGAAAAAACGCTATTGGTTTTTAAGTGGTAAAAATAGGAGGACGAAGGACGACAAAAGAGAATACTCGCCAATAAAGTCGAGCGAAGCGAGGTGGGTTTACACCAATAAATTTCCCGGAACGGGAATGTCGGTGAGAGTAATCATGGGATTTTGATTCCTTGAATTTTCCCCTTTGTTCTGCCCAATGCCTCCCGGCTTGTTTCTTCTGTGAAATCACAGTAACATATTGAAACGAGAAGATTCAGAGGAGGCCCATGAATGCCATGATTTATTACTGTGCTGGATATTATGATTACGACCTGGAAGATAAGAGGCTAAGGGGAGAAATAAAGAACCGGCTTGTTTCGTATTTTTACACACGGAACACCCGAAAACGTACCCGCCACTATCTCGAAGACCATCGCAGGGATTATGGCATGATGTTGTTGGATTCCGGCGCATTCAGTGTTTGGAACAGCAAGGACCCCAATGAGGAGCCAATCGACCTTGACGCTTATATCGAATACTGTCGCGAGTACGACAAGGCAATTGACTTTATCGCCAACCTTGACGTAATTCCGGGAAAACCAAATCGACCGCCAACTCCTGACCAGGTCGAAGCGTCGGCTGCGGAAGGACTTAGAAATTACAAGACTATGATTGCCGGCGGCGTTCCGAAGGACAAAGTCATTCACACATTCCACCAGGGCGAAGACTGGAAATGGCTGGAACTGATGGTGAATGAAATGGAACTGCCTTACATCGGCTTGTCGCCGGGGAACGACCGCACGCAAGAGGAAAAGATGGAATGGCTTCACCAGTGTATGCCCTATGTCACAGATAAAAAAACTGGCCGTCCAAAGGTGAAATTTCACGGGTTCGCTGCGACCGGCTTCGATATGATGCGGATGTTCCCTTGGTTTAGTGTTGACAGCGGAACATGGGGGGACCAAGGGGTAAAGAGGATTGCAAATTTGCCTCGTCTAAGGGAAAGACTATCAAAGACACGCCAATACCCGATTGAAGTGAAATACGATTATTCATCTGAAACCCCTCTGCAGTTTACTCCATCGGCGCTTGGCGAGCCCGAAGAACGAAAGTACATGGAAGAATACTTATCTGACCTTGAACTTCCGCCGGGGGCGTTAGAGGGTGATTTTGTCTCTTTGGCTCAGTTCCTCAATGTCCGGTATTTTAACGAGTTTGTTAAGTCTTTAATCAGTTACGAAACGTGCAAATACGCTCCACATGGTAAAATTAAAAAAATGAAAGCACGGCGGCGCTTAATAAAGCTCATGGAGTCCAGTGGAGAGGCGCAATCTATGGAGAAACGCATGCATGTCGATAGAAACGAGTTGAAGTGGACCCTCGGACTACTTAAACCAGGGTTGACCACTACGAAAAAAGACAAGTCGGTAGTCCAGCAAAGCGGCTGCTACCTATTCAGGGATGAGTGGGCGTTTACCTTTAACGGCTATATCGCGTTTATGACGCATGTTCCTCCAGGATTGACCATTGATGGAGCGGTGCCCGCTGAGGAACTGAATGACAATCTTGCGCGCATCAAAGACGAGAAACTTGTGATGACCGCTGACAATAGGTGGGTCCATATTCTACGCCCCAGGGGAGGGAAGGACGATGTAGCCAAGAACCCAATCCTTTCATCAGTTCCCGGACTTCCTCAACCCGGTTCAGTTTCATGGAAGAAGCTTGGGCGCGATTTCCTGGCTAAGCTGGATGATTGTCTCGGGTATTTGGAAGCTAGGACACAAGACCTGCGGAAAGTCCGCCTGCACTGGAATGAGAATAAGCTTGAAATATATGACCCGGCGCGCCTTGAATGCTTTCTACTGCCGGAGACATCTTTACCAATGGGTGCCAGCGTGCTTCTCCGGGGAACGGAAGCATTGAAAATCTTCAAATCTAAACCCGGTGAGTACGCTGTGGAAAATGGTTGGGCCATTTTCAAGTCTCTAAAAAATCAAAAGGCTAAGAAAGTTGAAATTCGGACCGCTGAATTATTCCTGGCATGTCGCATGTTGGAAGAACCCCACGACGTTGAACGATTTCGAAATGCGGCATACGTCCATCCTATACTGGATATCCATCAAGAAGGGAGAAGAAGAAATATAATAAAGATTCTAGAGGAGGCGCTTGCGGCTGCGAAAAGAAGCAAGGGAGCCGACAAAGACCAGTTCTTAATTACTTTGAAAGCCAACCACTTGCGGGTGGAATCTCCTAAACATCGAACGAATTTTGACCGGGATATCCTGCTTGAATACCATGGCAATCTAACCTTCGTAATGAATATCCGCGCATTGGTAGAAATCTTGAAACGTGACATCAAGGAAGCCAGCACCACCGAGCAAGGTGAGGAGTGGAGTTACATACGGTTTAAGGGGCAGGATTTCGAACAGTACCTTGCGCTCGAAAGCTTGCGATGAAAGTGAAATGATGGATTTTCCATTACTGCCAACAATGGGCCGGTGGGAAAGTGAGCCATTTTCGTCTAGATCCGCGCCATCAGTCAGAATTGCTCGGTTCCTCTTCGCCTTCTCCGTCCGGATTTAACTGTCCAGCCACCTGGACAGTTAAAAACTTGTCAAGCTCCTTGAACATTACACGGACGGTCCAAAGCTCTTGCAGGATTTGCGTCACGTTATCCCCTAATTGCCTCCGTCTATCAGATAACGGTTCTGGAAGGTTGGTGAGGTCAAGGTTCAATCCGAACGACATAAAAGTAGTAAGCAAATCCTGCAACCGAGTGAGCTGACTATTGTCCAGGATGTGCACGTCAGGCTCCTTCTCCTGCTGCTTCTTCCTTATTTCCCTGACACGTTCGGCTGTTTTGTTCGCCGACAATCCGTCTTTCTTGATTTCAGCCACAAGTTTCTTTTTGGAGTTAAGGCTCGGGAGCTTTGCGACTTCGTTAAGGTGTGAATATGTAAGCCCGGCAACACTCTCTTCCATGTTATTGCGCTGGAAAA
Organism: Syntrophobacteraceae bacterium; assembly: GCA_049520035.1. GTDB lineage: Bacteria > Desulfobacterota > Syntrophobacteria > Syntrophobacterales > Syntrophobacteraceae > SbD1. The sequence goes on from JBEKQE010000055.1 coordinate 9,243, forward strand.
CGCGGTCCTGCACAGCAAGTCTCACCATTTCGTTGAGACTGGATTTTGATAGGGGAAGATATTTATTGTCACAAAGTTTACGGAAACTTGCGTGTTTTTCGGGTTTTCTGGACCGCGCTTCGCCCGCGCTATCATGGTAGTATTCTTTTAGAACGTAGTACCCTATTTTCAATGCGGTAGCCAGTATTGAAGTTCTGACTTGTTTTCGAATGAACTTGACTGCCTTGTGAATAACGGGGTCTTCATCGAAAACAAGGCTCTCATCATCCTGGTCAAAAGACGCAATCTTGCCACCGTCTGTTCTTTCCGGCATTTCCCCAGGTATTGATGGTAAATCGGTGTCTGCCAACTCTCGCCCTCCTGGTAGTGGTGTCGATTAGACCAAATAATGCCGCGAATGACCCCTTGGCCTATAGTTATGAAACGGCCCATCTGTGTCAAACCTTGAAGAAATTCCTCTCCCAAGGCAGAAGATTGCAGGAACGGGTCGTTCTCGGTAAACCACAAATCTCTGACCCGTCCCTCCTTATATAAAGATTGGCGAAGGAGTGAACGAATACGCCCATTTTCATTCCATTCTCCATGAACAAAATCGGTTGTTTTTCATGCCATGATTTCCCCTATTTTAATGTGTAAGGTACGGTTTTCTTTCCATAAAATTATTTTTAGGGAAAGTTATATTTTGCCGCCTTATCCCCAAAATAATGCTTGTGATTTGTGTTACAAGCACATATAACAAAATTAACGGATGGACGATTTATCTAATATTCACGGATACTTGAATAGACAAAGGAGAAGGGAAATGGCAACGAAAGGAACAATCAGGCCGGACGTAGCTTTTCGCGAGTTGGCAGCTAATCGCAAATCCAAGAAGGGGAATGTGATGGAAATTCAAGTTGACGTTGCACATGTTGAAAGTCAGGAAGTTCCGGCGACCATAGTCGAGGGGACGGAGGCTCAGGTTTTCGAAGGCCAGGTTAATACAAAGGCAGAAGTTCCGTCAGAAGAAGTCAAAGAAGTCGAAGTATTAAAAGAAGAACCGGCACCAAAGCCTCCACGTATTTCAAAGAGGCCCTATATCGAGACCGTGAAGAACCATCTGGAAATTGGGGACCTTGATAAGAAAGAACTCGTAGCACTCGTCCTGGAGAAGTTTCCTGTCGTCAAAAAAAGCGGCATCGAGACTTTCCTCACTGATGTCAAGAACGTGAGGTATAGTCACTTTACGCCCAGGGTTGCAGTCGTTCATCCCCTCACACAGAAACTAATCTTTGCGGATCGTCTTGTTATAACGCAGGCAGCCGTCGAGGAAGTACAGCCCACGGAAGCACAACCCGAGCAACCGGCTGAGTAGCTTTTGTCTGGGCGGTTTCCATACGGGGCCGTCCCTGCCTTGGAGGGGGCGTATAAATGGAAGCTAAATCTTTTTCACCTGGGCGACTTCTTGCAACTCCTGGGGTATTAGCCGCAGTCCCCGGCGAACGTATACTCCAATGTTTCGGAAAACATCTCCGTTGCGACTGGGGAGACGCCTTACCACACGGCGATTGGAAATTAAATGACGCTGCGACGCACGATGGCGGCAGGCTGTTGAGTTCGTACTGGATAAATCCACACGATAAATCGAAAGGTCGATTTTGGATTATCACAGAATGCGAAGGCGAAGATAATAGCGAAGGTGAAGACACCCACGGGTTGAGATCGGCGACAACGATTATCTTACCGGAGGAGTATTAGCAATGGCTAGAGTAATCGGTTATTTACGTGTGAGCACCGAAGAGCAGGACCTGGAGAAATTCAAGAGTGAAATCCTATCCTTCGCCAACCAGAAACGCTTTGGAGTTGTCGATTGGATTGAGGAAAAAATCAGTGGAACCATTCATTGGCGCAAGCGTGGGCTGGGGCGAATTCTAGAGCAACTACAGCCGGGTGATGTCGTAATTGTCAATGAACTCTCCAGATTTGCCAGGTCATTGTCCCAAATTATCGAAATCATGGAATTTTGCAAAAAGCGTGATATATCTGTCTTCGCATTGAAGGGTTCATGGAGCCTTGATTCCTCAATAGAGAGCAAGGTTTTCCTCTCTATTTCGGGAATGATGTCAGAAATCGAACGTGACCTTATCAGTCTTCGCGTTAAAGAATCACTTGCGGCCAAACGCCGCGACGGTATACAGCTAGGGCGGCGTAAGGGGCCTGGCAAGTCAAGGCTAGACGCACACAAGCCGGAAATCATTGCCTTACTGCGGAATGGTTCTACCAAGTCGTTTGTCGCAGTAAGGTACGGCGTAGACCCTGGCACTATTCTCAATTGGCTTTCCAAAAATCAAATCGACGCTACCCCAAGGGTTGAGAGGGTGACGGCATGAAAACCGCAGTTGGTTACACGCGCGTTAGTTCGTCGTCTCAAGCCAGTCCGGAAAAGACAAGCCTTGAGCGGCAGGCTGAAAAAATTGAACTCCAAGCCCGGTTAAAAGAATATAACCTCCTCAAAATATACAAAGAGCCTGGCATTTCTGGCGCGACCATGGAAAGACCCGCGCTCCAGGAACTATTAGCTGACGCTGAGCAGAAGAGATTTGATGCCGTCATTGTTTGGGACATTTCCAGGTTTGGACGCAACCTTCTCCATCTCAAACAGAACACGGAAAGATTGAAGGAACTTGGGATTGCCTTCCTCGCCATTGACAACGGGATAGACACCGCAAACCGCGACAAGACCGGCGAGTTGCTGCTAAACATCTTAGCCAGTATTTACGAATTCGAGTTGGAGACGATTAAAGAACGCACTCAGGGTGGTAGAGATGCAAAGCGAAAGAAGAAGGAATACTTTCCAGGGAAGACGGCTTATGGGTACCGCTGGAATGCGCAAGAATTGCGGGTTGAGACCGTCGAGGCTGAGAAGCCGATAGTGGAGAGGATTTTCAAAGAGTACATCTATTTGAATAAATCCATCCCAACTATCACCAAAGGTCTCCAGGACGACCATGTTCCAACTCGTTCAGGAACAAAATGGGGTGATAGCGTAGTGCACCGCATACTTCGAAATCCGTGTTATACGGGCACGTATATTGTCAACCAGCACATAACGAACGCCAAGGGTGAAGTCATTGGTGAGAAACCTGAAAGCGAATGGGTTTATCACGACTGCGACCCGCTGATTACTCCGACAGATTGGCAGGATTTACAAAAGAAACTGGATAAAGCCCGTGAGAACAATGCAGGTGCTCCTAACCCTGAAAGTCAAAAATACATCGCCGACGGTCTCCTTCGGTGTGGGATTTGTGGTTCGACCATGCGCTTGCGCCATACTCGCCGAAACAAAGCCGGGAAGTGCCATAGCTATTATCAATGCTACTGGAATGGAAAGAGTCAACGCGCGGCTGAGATTAAGGGCAAGAAGCTCTGTGAAATGGTCCCCATCCCAGCGGCAATCATGGATTCCCACCTATTTGAACTTCGCCTTCGTCTCAAGCTTGGTATGGATTGGGAAAGAAAATATGAGGACAAGGTGAACCCTTCCATTGCGATTGACCTGGATAAGTCCCGTCAGCGAGTAGAAAATATCAAAATATCCATCGCCTCCAACAAGACCGCGATGACAAACAACGACCGCACACAATACAGGAAAGATTATGATCCTGATAAATACATCGCAAGGAACAATGAACTGAACCTGGAAAGAGCGAACCTCCAACGGGAATTAGCCGAAGCCGAACGTGAGCACAACCGCTACCAGCAGCTTTTTGAGAGCGAACAGAATTTCGTCCGGCTCGCAGCGGACAAGGATAAAATCATGGAGCTGTTCAGGCAACTCGTGGCCCTGCCTGTCGAGCAGAAGCGCCGGCTGTTAAAGGGACTGGTAGACGGCGAAATCGAGGTCACTCCCCTTGGTCCACTCGACGTTTCAGAAGAGGGTAATGCCCTCAACGGTTGGACTGCAATAAACTGGAAATATAACCCAGCGATAATCCAAGAAATTTTAGGTGTTATAATTCTTGACGTGGATGAAACCACCGGGGAGGGGTCGGGAGGAATTCCACACCACAAAATTCCGGTACCTCCTGAGGGTGGTTCCCCAATGACTGAAACCATCACAACGATTTTAGAATGACCTATTAAGGAATAAAGTATAATAATAACGGATAGTTATGACGAACAGTCATTTCGATCCCTTCCAGTATCTCCATCATTTCATCTTCAGGATCAAGTTTATGGTGTGGATTGAGTGTGGAACGACCAACCACTATCGGCCCATCGAGAAGGCCATGAAGGAGCCGTTGCTTACCGGAAAAGGACAAGTTCATGATTTTGTGGGTCAATGCTTTGAAGGGGTCAGTCCCGGATACCCTTTTGGCGAACTCGGCTTCGTCGATTTTTCTGTTCCTGAGTTCTTCAAGCTCTTTCTGAGTATTTCTCAATTTATTATCAAGAGAATTTAACTCCTCAAGGAAACCATTACGCTTTTTGAAGTAGTCGGCGGAGTCAAAACCATCGCGCTCAAGCAGACTGTCCAGATTCCGCAAGGCGATTTCTTTCCTTCTCAGGCTGGCTTTAACATTGCTGACCGTCTTCTCCAGGCTCTCAATTTTGCTGTCCCACTTATGTTGCGCATCGAGCAGAGGTTTATAGTGCTCAGGTTCAATCCCAAGCTGTCTCATCAGTTCAACGTAGAAAACTTGCCATTCAAGAAGTTCTGCCGGTATGAGCGGTAATGGGCATTTCTCGTGGCCTTTGATTTCACGGAGCTTTGGAGTAGTCTTGTGCCAGTAGCAGGAGTAATGACGGGAACGAGTACCATCCACGCGGCGATTTCCATAATCGGAGCGCATTTTGGCCCCGCATATGCCACATCGACATAAATCATGGAGCATGAACTCTTTTGCAGCGTTCGATGGCCTACCGCTACGGACATTGGCGCTATTGAGGCGTTTTTGAAGTTCGTCCCATCTGTCCTGCATTATCAACGGTGGAGCTTCGAAGACGATGTGCTCAGCTTCTGGACGGTTTCCGATGATCTTGCCTTTCACATCGGTGATAAATTTATTCACCGTGATTTCACCGCAGTAATCAGCGCCCTTGAGTATTTTGGAGATAGTGCCGCTGGACCATTTAGAGGAACCATTGTTGCGCGTCGGGACTCCTTCTTCATTGAGTGAAAGGCTAATGTCATTCAACGATTTGCCCAGGTCCAGGTATTCTTTTACTACGCGGGAATAAACTTCGCCTTGGTCTTGAACGATCTCAATCCGTTTCTCTTTGGTGTTCCATCTATACCCGAACGGAGGTTTCCCACAGAAAATCCGCCTATCTCGCCAGCGAGCAAGCCGGTTTTCACGCATGCGGGAGGTAATCATTTCCAACTCAAGCTGGGATATCGCCGCCAAGATAGTCAACATAAACTGACCATAGGGACCGCTTCCATCAATGCCTTCCTTGATGCTGATAAAAGTTACCGAACAATCTTTCAGTGTTTGGATGTTGTTGAGTAAATCCCTTGCTGAACGACCGAAGCGCGATAGGTCTCGAACAACAACAGCGTCGATTTCTCCTGCTTTAGCTGCCAAAAGCAGAGCCTGTAACGCTGGCCTGTCGTCCTTCGTGCCGGATATGCCAGCGTCTTCGTACACTTTGACCAGTTCCCAGCCTCTCGATGTGCAGTAATCCTTGATTTGTAAGCGCTGTGTGTTGAGGGATTCCCCATCGATTTGACCGCTTGTCGATACGCGAACGTGCGCTGCTGCTTTGGTCATACATTACCTCATTACGAAGTCGCCTGATTTTCAATATCGGTGACTGGTTCCGTGTCGGTCTCAGTCCTAGCGAAGTTTGGATTTTCAATCACCGTGAGCGTGGGTTTTATCTTGTCCTCAAATACCAATGTTCCATCAGCCTGTTTGACTACCTTCCGGTCCTTGATTGGCGAGTATCGGGGATTTTGCACGTCAGAAACAAAGGTTGATACTGTTTCCCTATTCAAGGCTGGATACTGCTTCATTATTGAATCCACCAGACCTCGATGCGTGCAGGAGCCTTTTTCGAGATATTGAATCGCCAGGCTCAGATAAATGCGCCGGGTCCGTCTTTTCTGCGGGGTTGGTGAAGGTTGGGGCTTCGAAGTTGCCGGTTGAGAAGAAACAACGGAAAGAGCGGACGGCGGATCGGAGTTCTCTTCAATGTCGATGCTGCCGGCGCCAACGAAAGGAAGTCCAGCTTGCTTGAATAAATCACGTGCCCATTCGCCGACATCTTCCTGGAGCCGTTGCTTGGAATGTAAAATCTTTCCTACAGCCACAAGAACGTTTTCGACTGTCATATTGTCTGTGATGGTATCTATGCGGGGTTCTACGTCAAAGAGGAAGAAGAGCTGAGATGCAAGGATTTTAGGGGGGCTATCGTTTGTTTTCAGCAACGAGACAATCGCTCGCTGACGTAAGCGGTTCCGCACATGGCCTCTCTGTGACCGACGCTCTCATTATCCCCAAAGTCCTCTGATCTGTTTTTGGATGTCCTGCGCGGTAACGTCAGCATAGATTTGAGTCGTCTCGATGGAAGAATGGCCCAACTGCTTCTGCAATGCTCGTAAATCACGTTCTTGCCGGTAAAACTCCACAGCATAGGAATGGCGCAAAGCATGGACGGATTTTTCATTTTCATACAGCCCGAGCGCTTTGAGGTACTTCTTCACCAAAAATTGAATCGCCTGCGCTGTCCATGGTCCTCGCTGTCCCATAAACAGAAAATCATCCGGACCTGTCGGCTCGCCCCTGCTCGCCTTCCATACAACGAACTGTTTGAGATGTCTTTTCAATGCATCCGGTATTTGCACTGTCCGACTTTTAGAACCCTTACCGTCACGCACGAATAAGGCGCTTTCCCCATAACCCGCCTTGAGGTCTCCACAACGGATGTTTGCGGCTTCAGACACACGAATGCCGGAAGAGGTGATAAGGTCAACCGCCATCCATTCTCTCACCGCAGTAAGCTGACCACGCTCCAGGTCTAAAGTTGCGCTGTCCCTAACGGTGCGCCGAAGGAGTTTTATCTGCTGGTCGGTGTAATACTTCATGCCATCGATATTGGTGATTTGGCGAATAGCCTTCGGCTTCACCCCTTCCGGCGTACCTGGAAACCTGATAACTCTGCCGCTATCAACATCCATGATGCCCCTCCTCCTGCTTTTCTATTGAGTTTCGTATTCACTTGAGACGGAGGAATAAGACTTTGCTCTACCCATTTTCTGGAAACTGAATAGATTCCACATATTATCTATTCACATCATCGATATTAACATCCACTCATTCAACGACAAAGAATATAAAGTGGCTCTGGGTAAGGATTTGGCAATGAATGCGATTCCTATCAAAAACACCTGGAACCGATACAGGGGGATACAAAATACCACCAAGGCAAGAACTGAGGCGATAAGCCTGATCTCGCCGGTATATGATGGTATTGATTTACATGTACTCGGCACGAAGGCGCTCTCCGCGAAAGTGCGAAGACGCTCCCACATTGATTGAAGTTGAGAAGTGCAGTGACCCAGGCGCTCTCCCATTGAATGAGATTGAGAATTAGAATGATTGCGTTTTCGTATGAAGCCCCCGGCGCTCCTCCCTATCGGGAGTCACACGCCCCTTGGGCGGCGCTCTCCCATGAACTGATTCCTGGAAGGAATAAATATACCCTGAAATGTGGAAAATACCGAAAAACAGGAAAAACAAATTTTTGGGGTAAAAATGGTGTAGAACCAAGCGCAGCTTGGTTCAATAATCATGCTTTTTCTCTTAGTATATATTATGAGAAAAAGCATGATTATTCACATGTAACACCTTACATGGTTTACCATGCTTACTCCTTAAACTCGTAACCTCAATATCAGGGTTTCGTTCAAGGATTGCATGGGAGAGCGTCGTCCACCAGTTCGCATCAGAAAACAGGATCAGTTCATCACTGTAAGTGTGTATTCCGATGATTCCGGCGGTTCCTCTGCCAGGCAAGTCAAAATCATCGAGGATTGAGGCAGACGAAACGTCTCGTGCGAGGGGCGGAGGATTGCTCAACAGGAAGCTCGACATCTTACTGTTTTCTCCGCATGCGAGTTAACATATTCAAATCATTTTATGAGACTACGCTTCGCGACTCTCACAAACGCTTACTTCATTTTCGTTATACACTACGGCCACATCGGGATTTCTCACATTGGCAAGGAGTACGTAACTTCCTCGTTTTCACGGAGAGAGAGTTAAGCAAATATAGTTGACATTAGTAGTGACCCTCGAAACCAGGCATTGGTCCGCTATCTGAAGAGGAAATTCTCTCCTCCTTTGATCTCGCTCAGGTCCCGTTGAATGTTCAACCTCTTGATTTAAGCCAATTCAAGACCATCATGGCACAGGCTCTTCGGTAGCAGTACCTGAGAAGGAACCCCTTGGACACATCACGAAGCCCCTTCAGCCCTGGATGCCCAAAATACCGGGGATTTCCTCCAGCGTCGAGACCTCGACATCCGCAGCTCCAGGAAGGAATTCTTGCCCTTGTCCGTAACGGTTACACCAGACAACTTTCAATCCGAATGTTGAAGCGCCATGAGCATCCCAGGCATTGGCGGAGACAAAACAAATTGCCTGTGCCGCCAGAGATAGGGAATCGACGGCGATTTTATAGACAGATGGGTGGGGTTTGTAGATGCCTGCCTCTTCAACGGAGAGCACTGCATCCAACAGATGAGTGATGCCGGTACCACTGGCGGCTGAGAGAAGCATCTCCGGAGATCCATTAGAAAGAATTGCCGTTTTGAGCCCTGCGGATTTGAGTTGTTTGAGCGTTGCGGGCACTTCTGGAAAAGCATCCAGAGTTCTGTAAAGACTCATGAGCCTATCCCGCAGAGTCATGTCGCGCATTCCCAAGGAGTTCATGGCAAAATCAAGAGCATCCCCTGTCACCTGCCAGAAATCCTTATGTCGTCCCATCAAGGAACGTAACCAGGTGTATTGAAGCTGCTTTTCACGCCATATTTTCGAGAGAGTATCAGCTTGTTCCCCCAAGGCATCACGACAATGGGCCACTGCAGAATTGAAGTCGAACAAGGTTCCATAAGCATCGAAAACACAGCCTTTGATTCCCTCAAGTCTTTTATTTACCATTTGAACCTCCTCTATCTCATAGGGGTAAAATCAAGTGATACTGATCTTAATCTCATGGATGCCCCTAGCCCCGTCAGGATAGGACCGGGCCAGTATGCTGCCTGATTCCTGGATGTTCCCCGATTTATCCGTCGCCCGCACTTGGAGCTTGAAAGCGCCCTTCTTATTCGCCTTCCATTCATAGCGCCAAATCACCCAGGCGAAATCGGATAAAGGGGGCTTCAGTTCCACCGGGTTCCAGGTTGTTCCGCCGTCAAGAGATAGTTCCACCTTATCGACTCCGCGCCGACCGGCATAGGCAATTCCTCCTATCACATGCGTCCCGGCCGGCATCTTATGGCCGGTCATGGGCATCAGGATCTGTGACAGCGTCAGGATCTCTGCTGTATCCGACCATCCTTTCCCTTCCCAATACCCCTTATAGTCGTGGTCCACAAGTTCGACCTTCTGCAACCACTTCACATTTTTCATTCCATAGATTCCCGGCACAATACAGCGAAGCGGGAAGCCATGCTCTTTCGGCAGGGGGACCCCGTTCATCCGGTACGCGAGGAAAACAGTCCCGTCCATGGCTAGGTCGAAAGGGATGCTATCCGTGTAGCCTTCCCCCCCGTAGAAGACCACCTTCTTGATTCCCGTTTTGGGACGTGCGAGTTCCAGGACCTTTTTCAGCGTAACTCCCTCCCAGATTGCATTCCCTATGGAATCACCCCCCACCTTATTGCCGATGCAGGACAGTGTTACGGCTTGTGTCTTATCCATCAACTTCTCCAGGTCGTCCAGCTTGAGGGGCATCGGCTTTTCCACCAGTCCTTCGATCCTAAGCTGCCAGGTATCCAGCGAGAGATCTGCAGTACCATCGTATGTGGTTTGATAGAACATGTCGTTTGGGGTGATCTCGGAAATCTTGACCCCTTTGAAGTCCCTGGTGCCCTGCATTAATAATTGATGTGCCATCTCCTTGTCCGTTTCCTCAGCCATGGCATATCCGCGTGTAAAGATGGAGACGCCAAAGCCCAGGCCAACGGTTCCCAAGCTCAGAAGCTGGAGGAAATTGCGTCGACACAAATCGCCTGAGGTGTTCGGTTGAGTGGATTCATGTTTCATAGATGCTCTCCTTTGATTGCAGGACGTCCTCCTGCTATTCTTCATAAGAAAGCAGGCTTTGCTCGATTACATCGGCTATCTGCTCCCTTGTGATCACACCGACGACATTTGCGGCTGTTACTGCTTCCCCTTTGGGGACTACTATGGCTGTGGTTGCTCCTTCTGCGCGCATCCTGCCCACAATTTCAAAAAGAGGCGACTTATCGGAAACTGATATGTAGTCCTTTTTGGCAAGGTCGCCGAGCGTCATGCCTGAAGCGGCGTTAAGCGCATTTAGAGCATCCATTCCGGAAACTATACCTAAAATCGATTTCCGGTCTTCTACAAGAAAACTCGAACCGTCTTCCAGTGAAACCAGCCTTGCGAAATCGGCTATCGGCATGGAACCTGGAAGAATTGCCGGAGGACTTTGCATGATGCTTCTTGCCGGCTTCAGGTAATGGAAATTGGTTCTCATGGCATTTGGCATAAAATGGCCGCGCCTGGCCAGTTTTAAAGTGTAGATAGTCTCGGGAGAGAGGATGACCCTGATGGCGTTGCTAGAGGCAACAGTCACGGTCAATGGAAGAACGGCATTGTAGTCGAGAGTCATCTCAAAGACCATGACTAGAGCGGTAATCGCTGCCCCTGTCGACCCGCAAACCATGCCCGCCATGCCTGCAAGTGCAAAGACGGGGGAACTGACCGGAAGGGACGGGAATATTGCTTTCAGTGCGACGCCGTAAGCGGCTCCGGCCATTGCACCCAAAAAGAGCGCCGGTGAAAAAATCCCGCCTGATGCACCTGAGCCAAGCGTAAGAGAAGTAACCAACAGTTTCAAAACGAACAGGAGAACCAGCAGCTTGAATTCAGAGAGTTTTCCGGTGAGCACATCTTCTATCCCGGCGTAACCTACGCCCTCGATGTAGTAATGCCCCAGAAAAGTCATGCAAAGGTACATCAGAATGCCGACCAGGAACATGCCAGCCATATGCCGGAGATAATAATTCCCCAGCGCCTTGTCGAAAATATCTTCGAAGAAGTAGATGGAGCGGATATAAATCGCGGAACTTATCCCCGTGACGATGCCTACTCCGAAATACGACACGATTACCAGCGGGTCCGACAGGTGGAAAAAAGGGGTCTGAAATTCCGGAATTGAGAACGCAGGATACACGCCGAAGAAAACCCGGCCGATGTAGGTTGCTGTTGCCGTAGAGATTGCAACAGGAACCATGGTCCTGACGCTGACCTCATGGAGCATGATCTCCATGGCGAAAAGTAATCCCCCAATCGGTGTATTGAAAGTTGCCGCTATTCCGGCTCCAGTTCCGGCCGCAATAAGGGTAATCCGCTGCCACGTCGCCATTGGTATGTATTGGCCAAGAGTCGAACCAAAGGCAGATCCAATCTGAACTATTGGACCTTCGCGACCGACAGAACCTCCACTGCCGATGGAAAGCCCGGATGCCAATGATTTAACAACTGCCACTACCGGCCTTATAATGCCACGGTTGTAATAAATCGCATCCATAACCTCCGGAACGCCGTGCCCCTTAGCTTCGGGTGCGAAATGGGTAACCAGAAATGAGACCCCTGCCGCGCCAAGAACAGGAACGAGAATCACAAAAGGTCCCCAGGGGCTGGGCGTTGTGTGGATGTTTGCCTCATAGACCAGCGAAAACTTCCCAAGGAAGAGCAGGTTATGAAAGAAAGCTATCAGTGCCCGGAAAGCCACTGCGCCGAATCCGCCGATGACTCCGACCAGCACCGCGATAAGTGCCAGCAGAAAAGAATTCAGGGGTGGGTGTTGGGGCTGTTTATTCTCCATGCGGCTGTCCTGTTTGTGCTCTGATCGTATTGTGCTGTCGCATCAGGTAAGTCTCGTGATAGAGCATGTAAAGATTTGCCCTGAAAATGGAATATTAGGCATGACGGTGTTATAAGCTACTCTTAAATCATCCAAATCGGGAGGTCAGGAGGTTGGAAACAGAAAATCAGGCAGCAGGCATCAGGAGCGCCGGTCGGATGGCGCCAGTAAATTGGGTTCCTACTCTGTCTAAAGCACTCGGGAAACACAAATTCTTCCGCTGGCTTGTTTATGGCTCCCTGATCGGCACCTTTAGCGGACTCGGGGCCGGCCTAGTTTTCTTCCTCCTGGAATGGGCAAAATTTTTTGTCTTGGAGTATCTTGCCGGTTATGCAATGGCAAAGCCGGCAGGAGAACATCTCGTCCCCTTCGCGGCCACAACTCCTCTCCGCCTATGGCTGCTCGTTTTGCTCCCCGCAATCGGAGGGCTTCTTTCAGGTCTGATTGTCTACACCTGGGCGCCTGAAGCAGAGGGGCATGGAACCGATGCTTTCATCGACGCCTTTCATAATAAGCAGGGGTTCGTTCGGACGCGTGTTCCCTTTATCAAGGGAATTGCTTCAGTAATTACTCTTGCAACAGGGGGAAGCGCTGGGCGGGAAGGTCCCATAGCGCAAATTGGATCAGGAATAGGTTCGTGGCTTGGGCGTACCTTAAAGCTCAATGTCCGGGAAAAAAGGCTCATGCTTCTGGCCGGGTGCGCTGGCGGATTGGGCGCTATTTTTCGCGCTCCTTTAGGAGGTGCCCTGACCTCGGTAGAAGTTCTTTACCGTGAAGACCTTGAAACCGAGGGGGTTGTCCTGAGCATCATTTCCTCTTCGGTTTCCTATGCGATTTTTACGAGTATTTTTGGCCACCAATCCATATTCGCAATTCCTCCGATTCATTTTTCCAGCGGCTTTGAACTGCTTCTCTATGCAACTCTCGGATTGATTTGCGTTCCTTTCGGATACATGTACGTGAAGACCTTTTATGGTCTAAGAGACCGCTTTTTCCGAAAGCTCCCGGTCAAACGCGCGCTGATTCCCGCATTCGGGGGGCTGTTGGTTGGAGCGACAGCGTTTTGGCAACCCCAGATACTGAGCGGCGGCTATGGGACCATTCAGCAAGCCCTGATGGGCAACCTCCCGATAACGCTCATGTTCACCCTTGCTTTTCTTAAAATTGCTGCAACCTCTTTCACCATATCATCTGGAGGAAGTGGCGGCGTTTTTGGGCCGTCTCTTTTTATAGGCGCCATGCTGGGCGGAGCTGTCGGGCAACTGGCGCACGCGTGGTTTCCCGGGATTGTGAGTTCTCCTGGTGCATTTGCCCTTGTCGGCATGGCCGCCTTTTTTGCCGGTGTTGCAAAGGCCCCGTTAGGGGCGCTTCTCATGGTCTGCGAGATGACCGGCGGATATCAACTCATTGTGCCGATCATGTTCACCTCGGTTGTGGCAATTTTGCTTTCACAGCACTGGAGCCTTTACGAAAAACAGGTCCTGAACAAATTCCATTCCCCGGCACATCGATCCGATCGGGTAATAAATATTCTGCAAGACTTGTCAGTGAAAGACGTGTATCGCCTGGATGCTCCCGTCACCATTCTTCCTGAAGACATGACCTTTGGTCAACTGCGACGCTTAATCACAGTTTCGCGCGAGTCTATCTTCCCGGTGGTAGACGATGATTTCCACCTTACGGGAATATTGTCAGTGCAGGAGACCAGGGGAGTGATATTTGAAGAATCGGTTTTGGACCTCTTAATTCTGCGGGATTTGGTTTCACCGTCGGTGAGTGTTGCGCCCGATGAAAGCCTCTCCGAGGCTCTTCTCAAATTCCTTGAAACCGGGTATGGGCGACTTCCCATAGAAGACAGTGAGACGGGAGTTATCGGCATGCTGGGCATGGAAGACCTCCTTGCCCGCTATCACCAGGAATTGCAAAAGCTTGACGAGGATAAGGTCGCTATATAACAATTGCCTTGTCCTTTGTTTATATCCTTGATACCCCGAAAAACAATTCGTCGGGCATACCCGACTTCATGATTGACGGTGGGCTTCAATGTCGCTTGGCTGGAGGATTACTCGGCCATTTCTGTATGAAATGTCCGCGCGTGGGGTTTGAATATGGGACAGAGGCAAAAGTCCCCGAGAAAAAGCTATCTCACGGGTAGATGGATGGGTTCAGGTGCTGCCCAGGATTAAAGCTCATATGTCTGTCTGGGGCAAGCCTTTGGAAAGCACACGATATGATCGAGTCTGCGCAGAAATGCCTCCCCGAAAGTAAATTCTTTTATCACCGTGTAATGATCCCACCTTGCAAGGCAATTACACCGGGTATTTCTCTACCTGTCCGATCTACGTGTGAATGTCCGTGATTCAAATCGAGTTTGGCTCCTCACGCCGAGTCAGGTCAAATGCCCGGTACTCATAGGGGCTGACAATGCACCATCCTGTGAACGGAACGTGATCGCTGTTGCGAAGCGCCTCGAACATGAGGACCATCTTTCTGCGATCGTATTCTGCCATCCATGATTCATCGGGAATGGTACCCAACCAGGCCGGCTTGCCCTGAAGTGAAGAATATTGCTCCGAAAGCGATGCGGGGACTGTATTGTAAATTTCAACGAGGAGAGCATCAAACGTGAGCCCGTCAATTTTCTCGTTCCCATAATTGCCACCGTCGCCAAAGGTCCAGGTCGTGGCGCCAAAGAGCTTGAAATCGACGGCAACGCACTGAAGCACATACCGGCGGACAGCCTGCCATCTATTTTCGTTGTTAAAGTCGGCAAAACTTCCTGGTTCGGATTTCGGCCAGATCAAATAGCTTCCATCTTTGAAGAAAACCGCGATGTGGTGAAAATAGTTATTTTCGTCCAGGCGGTTACCAAATCTATCGGAAAACTCGCTCTCGATAAACTCCCGTCGCTCATCCTCATCACCCAGGAAGGCATCGGCATCAAGCGCCATCAGAAATGAACAATTCGCATGGGACATGAGAATCTCCCTTTCAGACCAAGTATTATTATTTGAGCCGAAACATCCCAGTCCGCCTCTCAGAGCCATTCTTCGAATCCATGAATCGATTGAGGCACGATCGGCAGACAATCGGAGAACTCAATGCAATTCCCATTATTTCTCCGACTCAAAGTTTATCTCCGCGCTCAACAAGCATGCCTGAAAATCTATTTCTTGCTGTTTGCTCAGGTGCAGGAGATCGGTAAGCAGGTCGATTATATTGGACACAAGGTCGTCGTCTTCCTCCGAGTATGCTTCCAGTGCCGTGATTGCCCTGTTTCGCCTCGTTTCATTGTCCATCGTAAATCCCCCCTCAAAGTTTGATAGTTCAGGCGCAGAGACTCTTTTCCGTGAGATCGAACTCTCTGCAGCGGAAGAGTGGTTGCGCCTTTTATGTAATTGCTGCCCCTGATCAAAGCCTTATTCCCCCCAATTCTCAACGGTAAGCCCAGAGTGGAAGTTTGATATGGACTTCTGGCAAAACCGGCGAGAAATTGGTTTCTCATAGGCGCTCGGATAGGTTCTGCCGCTTACCCAGCCTAAACCGATCAATTTTCGGAGATAGGAATGGTGCCGCCTTTAAATTCAGGAAACATCGGAAGCGTTATTATGCAGTTGGTAATGGCCAAGGCTGCTTTCAGATCCTCTACGTTTTTGAGAGCAACGTACTTGAGAACGTAGCAAAAAATTGTCGGGCTTCCGATGGGATATGTCTCACCGGGCATATTTAATTTCATACGCTGGCCTGAAGCGGAAACATTGGAGTTGAAAGGCTTGAGGTAGTCCAGAAGCATCATCGCAGTTACATTTCCGATGACCTGGCCTTCAGGATCAGGGAGATCCATAAGGACAGTCAGGAACATGCGCAAATCCATTACCAATCCCGATTCCAAGGCTATTGCGAACTCTTCTGGGATCATTTTCTGTTCGTCAGGGATTTCGTCCTGGGTCTTATCGACAAGAACTTGAAGCTTATTGGCGCGCTCAACAGCCTTGATGAGAGCTTGCTCACCCACCACTGTCAGTCCATCCATCAGCATGCCCAATGTGGAAATGCTTTTAAGATCGAGCTTTCTTGAAGGTGTGAAGACAAAGAATTCTCCTTCCTTATCCAAATTGGCTTCGAAGTAAGCGCCGGGTGAAGCCTTATCCAGCCTGTCGTTCAGAAAATCATGCATCTCAGCGATGTGCTTTCGAAATTTCTCATCCTCACTGAGCAACTTCTGCATCTTTTTTAACTTCGGCCTATTTGACATGCCTTTTAATCCTTCCGCCAAGACCTTACCTGGGCCCTAGCAACCGGGAAATTCTCGTTCCGGCAGTTTTCCTTCCAGGTATCGTTTTGCTG
>JBEKQE010000056.1:0-25656 GCA_049520035.1 Syntrophobacteraceae bacterium
ATTGACACAGCCCCAAAGTACAAGAATTTTATGCACAATCCGGTCATAATCTGCTCATAATGTCAACGCTTGAGCTAGTCGCACAAATATCAAAACCGGGGTTTCCGGATGGACACTATCTAAACTATGTTCGCAATCAGACCAAACACCACGACCCCACAAGTGATCCGGATGTGATTGCGCTAGCTCTGGAGCTAGAAGTCGAGAGCGTTCTTTTGCGAGCCATTGAAAATTATGTCCGCTATTTTGACAGCCCAAGCCAGTCTATGACACGATTTTTCAATCGACCAAGGCAAGATAAGAAGCCTACACCGTGAACAATGGACAATTTGAAGTAAAGTGTCCAGTAACTTGGGAGGAAAATACCAGATGAAACAAACTAAACAAGTTCCAGAAAACATCGATGAATTTTTAAAAGCTTTGGCGACTGCACTTCTTGCCTGGCAGGGTGTAGAATCCAACCTCTTTCTTATATTCAATTTCTTGGTCGCGCACCCTATCCCTGCCGTTTTGTCTGCGGTTTACCACTCAGTTCTGAGTATCAATACACATCGACAAATGGTGGATGCGGCTGCGGCTGTTGTACTGAATAAGCAATATTTCGATGAATGGAAAAAGCTATCCAGTAAAATTAAAGAACAAACGAAATATCGCAATCACCTTGCTCACTTTGGACTTACCCTACATACTGATGGTAAAGGTGAAATGAATGCGTTATTGACATCAAGCATTTTTGACGCCAGGGACAATAAATATCGCGAATACGGCATCGAACAAATTAGAGAATGGAACACATTATTCAATTCACTTATTGCTGATTTATCGAAGTTTCTTGACAATTTTCCGGCTATGCTTCGAGCACAGCCCATCTAGAAAATCATCGTTTCGAGATGTGGCGGTGCTGATGTACTGAGCTTTTGGGGCGGTTAATTCAGGATTATCTAGGACACCGCGACATCGGGCATCCTGTAATTTACACCACGACAAATCTGGTACGGCGGTCTAAAATGCTTTGGCAGTGAATGCATAGAGGAGTATTTCACAATGAAAGCATGTGCAAGGAGTATTCTAGTTTTATTTATGCTGTTGTGTGTTGCGTCTTTTGCAGCAGCTCAGGGTCATCCCAAATTGAAAATCATCAAAGAGGGTCTTTTTACTAAATACGACCGGTTAACTGATTGTCCTAACTGCCTTTACTTTGTAAAGGGAACAGTCTACAATCCGAATGAGACGCCGGTTAAGAATGTTAGAATATCCTATTATATTTGGAAGAAATTTAAGGGGGATGCTAGCAAAGGTTTAATTCTTAAAGAGACTGGCGGATTGGTGACTGCTTCTATTAAATACATTCCGCCTAAATCCGCTGTTGAATTTATAGCGGATAGTGATGACGCGCCTGTATTCACAATAGAAAGCGGTATTCGACCAGACCCTTTAAATGCAATAATCACAGCAGAGTGGGATAAAAACTAACGATAACGGTCGAGATTTATATATGTAACAATTATGGGCTTTTCTATTTTGGCGCTACAAAAGAAAACTGGACAAGGAGCATAAATTGTCCCGTGTGCGCGGGGAAGCGGCCCGCAAAGCCGCTATTTTTCTAGGGTGCCCAAAATCGCCAATACTGGACAAAATGCTTAATGCTTTAAGAATTAGTGTGGCGCGGCTTGCTCAGCGGACTCGCACAGCGCGAGGGGCCTAGCCGCCACACAATTCACTTTGAACTAAGCCGGACTTGTCTTGGAGATTGAGGACTATGAGTCCGCAGCGTAGGGCAATCGCTCTTCATCAGAATGGAATTTTACGGGTTGTTGAATCGAAGAGAAAGGGAAATCTCTATTGCCGGTATCGCCGAGAGACGATTTTTTGAAGGCTTCTGTGTTGTTGCAAGGGGTGATCGGCAGCATGAGAACGCAGGACAGCGTTGACGGCAAACAGGAGCTTTCCGCCCAAGCTCGCAACCTGTGTGAGGGATTTGTCATTGTCTTCATGGGGGTCCTCTGGTGCGCGCGCTGCTCACGGTTTTGACCAGCCTTAGTGGAGAACCGCAGTGTGCGCAAAGGTGGGTTTCAGGCATTTCATGACTTACGGTTTTTTCGGATTCCGACGGGGTCAAGATTGCTGCCAGAACGGAATCGGTTGCCAGAATATTTTGAAGGAGCTTGAGCATTTTTCGGTTCGAAGGACTCAGGAGGCCGTAGTATCTAACTTTATGAAAGCCGTCCGGGAGGACATGCTGGAGAAACCTGCGGATGAACTCCATCGGGGCAAGGGTCATTCGGCGAAGGACTCCGGAGTCGGATTCCCTGTAGCGAAAGGTAACAGATGTGTCTCCGACATGTTCGATACGATTGTTGGAGAGGGCGACGCGATAAACGTAGGGAGCAAGATACCTTAGTGCCGCCTCTCCTGTGCCGACGGGCTTAGAATGGACAACCCACGGGTTTTTCCAGATCTTTTGATCGACCGAGCTTAAGAGAGCGAGTTTTTCAAGTCCATCCCTGATCTTGGCTCGGAATATCGTGGAAAGGGCTTTCACTGGGACGAAGAACTTCTTTCCGGAAGGGAGCCACCTGTTATCCGATGAGAGGCAGCCGCCGGGGACGATGTAATGGACATGAGGGTGATAGGAAAGATCACGCCCCCATGTGTGCAGAACGCCGACCATGGCAACGCGCCCTCCTAGAAACTTCGGGTCCAGAGCGAGCTTTTTCAGAGCCTGCGCAGAGGCCCTGAACAGCAGATCATAGACGGCTTTCTGATTGGACCGCGCCAGGCATCGGAGTCCTGCGGGCAGGGTGAAGGTTATGAGGAAGTAAGTTTCGGGAAGCAACAAATCAAACTGAGTTTTGAGCCACAGATCGGTGCTGTCATTTCCACATTTGGGGCAGTGGCGATTCTTGCAGGAGTGATAGCTGTACCGGGTCTCCCCGCACTCATCACAAACGTAGACATGGCCACCCATAGACTCCGTGCGACACTTTTCAATATCCTCCATGGCCTCGAGATGCGAAGGGGGCATGCGATCGGCGAATTTGGAGCGGTACTCCGGGCCATGGCGGCGAAGGACGTCCGCCAACTCCGGCATGGGGGTTTTTCCGGTCGATCAAAGGTCGTTCATGAGTTCGTTGATGGACTGGAAGGCCGCATCAACAGTCTTGGCCGTGAGGTGAGTGTAGATGGCGGTGGTGGTTGGAGACCTGTGACCGAGGTAATCCTGGATGAGCCTAAGGCTCACCCCTGCTTCCAGAAGATGGGTGGCATAGGAGTGCCTTAGCGTGTGAACACAGGCATTCTTGTTGAGATTGCTCTTTATCAGTGCATTTTTGAAAATGAACCAGGTACTGGACCTTGATATAGGTTTGGGTCCTGTGGCAGTTGGCGGCGCATTTTTTTGTTTTCTTTCGCGTGCGGGGAATATCCACGTGGGACACCGATGAGATTTCCATTGCTCGCGCATCAGGTGCAGAGTTCTCTCGGGTAGTGGAACATAGCGGTCCTTGTTTCCTTTGCCCCCGCGTATATGGATGAGCCCCCTGGAGCTGTCGATATCATCGACCTTGAGATGGGTCCCCTCCTGAAGCCTGAGGCCGCAGGAGTAAATGGTGGTAAGACACACCCGATAACGGAACATGCGGACATTGGACATGATACGGCGCACTTCGTCAGGGCTTAGAATCACCGGCAGTTTCTTCTGTCGCTCTGCCCGGACTAAGTGCAGGATGGACCAGTCTCGTTTGATCGTATTTTCATAAAAAAATTTGATGCCGCAGAGAGCGATGGTGCTGGTACTCCTGGCCCACTTCTTGACGTTTTTGAGGTAGAGGAAATAATCGCGAAGCTCCTCTTCGGTGATCTTGTCGGGGGATTTTCCATAATGCTCAGCCAGTTGCTGTACGGCGCGAATATACCTCTGCTGAGTAAGGGCGCCCATCCCCCGCAACTGAAGGTCTTCGATCATGCGTTTTCTCAAGTAAGTCATAGCATACCTCCTTTTTAGGAAAGTGAATTCAAAAAAACACCTTATCCTGTAAGGAGGTAAGCTATTCACCCTTGGGGTTTTTGGGGAAATTACGGTAGGGCAAAGTGTGGGCGTGTGATACGCTGCCGAAGGCTTAGTTCAAAAACAGCGTTTTGTTATTGCTCAGTAGACTGCCTTGTAAAAATCGCCATGCCTTTCGACCAAACCGCGACTAATGTAGTCATACATCATTTTTTTTAGCCTTTTCTTTGCATCTCTAATACGCGTTTCTACGAACGCCCCAGCTTCTTCTTCTGTAACCCTAGCCAGAAGGTTTTTCATGGTGGAAGCTCTCTCCCGAGTTGCTCTTCTGATAATCTCAAGGATAATGTAAGCGGCGCAGCCTGGTACATACTCTCCCTTACTACGCTTACTATCCTCGCTTTTCTGCCTCTGATCTTGATCCCAGCATGGCTGTTGTCTTTTCTCTTGTTGCCGCGTGCCACGGGTGCCAGATTCAAGGTGTTTCTTCAACTTTTCGTAAGCTATGTTGATTTGTTTGGTTTCCTCTAGGGCATAAGCCTTAAGGTGGGTTGGGTTGTGGTCTGGATGCCATATCTGAACCAACTTTAAGTAAGATTCTCTAATGTCATCAAGCGAAGCGCCCGGCTTAACTTTAAGTATTCGGTAATACTCATCCACCTTATTTCATCCCCCCGTAACCATCTTGGCAAAGGCTCGAAGCCGCTAAAGCCCTGTAAAGCGTTCTCCGCGAGACGTTGAGGGATTTAGCTACCTTATTGGGGCCTTCCCCCTGCTCTATCAGTTTGCGGGCATGGTCGGCCTGTTGTGCGGACAGCAGCCGCTTGCGGCCCATCCGTACACCACGAGCAACAGCAGCCGCGCGGCCCGCTTTTGTCCGTTCTTGTATTAACGACCGTTCAAGCTCTGCGAGGATGCCGACCATTTGCCACATGGCGCGGCCCGTGGGTGTTTCCGTGTCGATAGCTTCCGTCAGTGACTGGAAGGCCACGCCCTGCCCTTTCAGATCATCCAGCAGGGCGATAAGGTCACGCAACGACCGGCCCAGCCGGTCAAGCTTCCAGACTGTCAGCGTGTCCCCAGCCTTGAGAGCCTTAAGGCATTTTCCCAGCGCTGGCCGTTTGGCATTCGCGCCGGTGGCCTTGTCGGTGAATATCTTGCCGCACCCTGCCCGCTTCAAAGCGGTCAATTGCAAGTCGGGGTTTTGGTCTTCCGTGGAGACCCGCGCATACCCTATTTTCATGACCCTCATTTGTCCTTAATTTATGACACCGCCAAGCCCTTGATATCACAGGCGCGGCTTCTTGTGTCAAAAATCTTAATTTTTGTCACAGGACACGATTCACCAGAAGACTTTGCCGGATGCAGAGAACCTTGAGATGAACTCCTGCATGCCTGCGTTTTGGTGCAACTTCGGTGCAGGTTCAAAACGACCCTTACCCCGTCTATGTTTGCAGGCGAGGTCAGAGGTTCAAATCCTTTCGCCCCGATTGAAACATTTAACTATGTGGATAGGAATTTGGGTATTGAGGGATGGAGGGATTGAGGTACGTGTAGCAGGGAGCAGGGAGCAAAAGCTTCCCAGTCAATCCCGCTTCTCGTTCTACAATCCCTAAATCCCTGAATCCCTAAATTGGAGGTCCTTCAATCGTGTTAATCCTGTCTAAGCTTTTCAGCGTCCGTTTCTGCGTAAATCTGCGAAATCTGCGGATTAGTTAAAATAGGATTGTGCAACGCTCGTTTGCCGGACGAACCCACAAAGACCTGGGATTAGGACTATTTATCCGCAGTCTTCCGGCTAAAGCCGGTAAGAAGAATGACCAGATTATGTCGCAGATGTGCGCAGATGTTGTTGGGAGAGGATCAGGCGCTTGTATTCAAAGCGCGGTACTCCAAAGTTAAGCAATAGCGCCTTCGGCAGCCCGGAGGCTTTCAGATAATTAATGACCTGGGCCTCTTCTACAACCGAAATTCGTTGGAGCGCCTTCACTTCGGCAATCAGGGAGCCAAAGCAAACAAAGTCCGCCCGGTAGGTAGCCGTGAGGGGTGTGCCTCGATAGAACACGGGCATGGGGAACTCCCGCTTGAAGGGAATGCCGCGAGCCTCAAACTCTCTTCCCAGCGCCTCCCGATAAACAGGCTCCAGGAAACCGTATCCCAACTCGCCATGAACCGCCATCGCAGCGCCAATAACGGCATAAGTCTGTTCATCTGTCTTTGAAACATCTGTGCTTATAATCTGGTTATTCTTCTTACCGGCTTTTGCCGGAAGACTGCGTCATCTTAGGTTATACTGTCATAGAAGGAAACTTATCCCATTTATTCTCATGCCCCTTCACCGAACCTCAATTTAAACCGAAGCCTGCTTCCTATGGGGTCCCATCTTTCTTCACCGCTTAAACCTTGTCAATAGGGATTTGGAGTCTTAAATCAAAGTGTACACCGGGAGAAAAACCATTATATTCGCCAGCAAAGGAGGAGAGAAACATGGAACTTGACAGAATCCAACGGCTTATTTTGCTAAACCAATTTGAGATCTTAAATCGACTCGACCCAAAATCCGGAGATTACGGTCATTACATAGAGGTCCTAAGACGCGGTTATGCTGTATTTTACCATGAATTTCTGGACAGTGTTGATGAAGTGGAAATGAGCGAAGACGATGGGGATTTTGTTTTCGAAATACTTGAATTTTATAGAACAATAGAAAACTATAAATTGCGCAATCCGGGCGATGCTGACATTGAACGGCATCCATGGGGAACTTTCCCCGGATTTGATGGCAACCATGAAGCCAAGTTCATGGCACTTGCCAGATTCATGATTAATGACGGTGGCTTATACCAGGAACAACTGCAATATAGCAATAAAAATGACAATTTCAACAGTAATGCCAGGGTCATTCCCAAGTACATGTCAATGTTAGAGAAGTGGAAACAAAGAGGAAGAGAACCGGAGCCGAATAAAGATTACATACTCGACATACTGAATGCCGAAGACCGCTAAAAAAGAACATCATTGACCGCATCCGACACAATCTGTTCGTCGGACATGTATTGTGCAACACTCGTTTGCCGGATGGACCCACGAGGAGCTGCGATCAGGACTTACTCATCACCCTAAAAGGCCGCTCCTCGACAGAAGATCCATCGGCCCGCAGCAGTTACCGAATCCGAGGACCGCTCCCAGTCCCCTTACGGCCAGCGACGCCCCCATTATCATAATGAAAACGGCGGCCGCCCGTTCGCCCAATAGTCGTATCCGGGCGGAGACCAGCGACACCGACATTCCCGCAGCGAGGAGCGCGGGAATGGTCCCAAGCCCGAAAGAAACCATCGTGACAAGTCCCCTGGTGAGGCTGAGCGTGCTTGCCGCCGCAACCAGCATGGCCCACGTAAGGCCGCAGGGCAGTAACCCTGCAAGGATGCCCAGCCCGATTTTGGAACCGGGACTCCCGGAGTTGGCCAGTTTCGCCAACCTCTTTCCCAAAACTGATGCCTGAGGCGAAAGAAGACGGACGGCAAAATGGGGCAGCGGCAAGGTCCCAAAAATTACCAGGCCCAGACCAATGAGGGCGAGCCCACAGGCAACGGCAAAGCCCGCCCTGTATTGCATCGAAAATCTGTGTACCTCCAGAGAACCGAAAACACCTGCCACAAGGGCGCCCAGAACGCCATAAGTGGTGATCCGTCCTGCATGGAACGCAAGGTGATGCAAAAATGCCCCGGAGAAAAAGAAAGATCCTTCATCCCCCGAGCCGGCCTGAGAGGCAGTCCTGTAGCGCAAAGACCACGCCGTAATGAGCGGTCCGCACATTCCCAGGCAGTGCAGGCTTCCCGTCAGCCCGACAATAAAAGCAGGAGCAAATGTTTCAAGCATATCGGGTAAGATTATAGCAGGAGTGGAGGAAAAGTTTACTCTGAATCCTTTCCGTCCATTGTAACCAATATGTGGGCAGCATCTTGAGAGAGGCTTCCCGGCCTCCAGGTGTGAAAACTATTCTTCGGACAACTTTACAGGATTGAAAAATAACCCCGCAGAGCGTCGAGCTCTGTTTTGCCCTTTGAACGGTACGTGCGATGCCTGCGTTTAACCCGGAGACTCACATTTGCATTCTTTTTCTATTAATCCTGATACCTTCTCTAAAGTACTTCCAGTTTATCATTTATGACTATTGTATAATTTTGAATACTGCCATTCGTAATAGTTCCTTTTATCCATTGTTTCTTCTTTCCCGTTTTATCAGAATAGGATACGTAAACCTCATAATCCAGCTCTGGTTCTTTGGTGGTTACACTTAAGATGTATTCTCCCTGCAACGGATTATATATGCCAAGTCCATCGGTGTGATCCCTGTTGCCCAGATAGTAATAGTTTTCGAGTTCAGATATCTTCCCTTCACGGTCCAGGAAATTACCAACCCTTAATCCTTCAGCCGTGGTAATTCCCATGTGAATGCGGTCTCGCGTTCCTATAAACAACAGGCCTTGCACGGATGGGCGTTCCACGGCAGACGGTTTCTCAATAATATCCCACGGTTCCTGGCTCAAGGTTTGTTGGCCGGCAAGAAACGTTACAGCATCGCGTTTACAGGTGTCAGGCAGGTGGAAGTGTAAAACTCCAGGTTTTTCAATGACAGTGATATTTCCTAATTTTGCATTATTCAATAACACAGTCCCATCACCTGACCCACTTGTGCTAAATGGGTAACCCTTGGTAACAGGGGTTCCGTCTTCCCATTGCGGTAATATGGACGGATCGGTTTCGATGACATTAATTGTTTTTGTGGTTTTCGCAACGTTTGTTCCAGCACATATTCTAATATTGTCCCAGCCTAACTTATTTATTAGCTTATTATAATTCAATGTAGGTATTAAATCGTTTTGCCAATTCATAGTATGTACATTGACTTTTTGTAAAGTTACGCCTGACAGTTTATAAATATAGTTGTCAATAGGCAGAAGCTGACGTATTGATGGAATCTTGTCTTGAATGAATTGAGAATCAGACTCACTGGTACAACCATAACCAACTTTCATGCTTTCTAATAATGGGTCCATAAATAAATTGCCAATAAAAAACCCCAAGCTGGATGTCTCCCCACCCTCCCACATGAAATAGGCATCTGCGGAGCCGCGATTCGGCGTTCCCAACATAATTAATTTACGCACATCTGATTTCTTGAGGTTCTCAATATATAACCGCGCTACTAACCCGCCCATGCTGTGAGCCACAATATCAACTTTGTTGTGCCCGGATTGTTGCCTGGCATTAGTTATCGTATTCGCAAGGATCGTTCCCGCTGTATCCTGGCTTTTGTTCCGCCAATCATATGGGACAGGAAATACCTGAGCGCCGGCGGCTCGAAGCGAGTTTACCAGCGTGTCGTAAGTCTTCGTTTGTTGGATTGGATCTAAAACCCAATCCGGTGTCAGGGTTATATCATAGCTCAACAGCCATTTGGCGCCATAATGAAAATCTTGACTGGCAGGACATGGCTGTCCCGAATCCGGGTCTACAAATAGACAGGACGACAGGGAACCTGGAGCGCCGGGAACTACGACGACCGGCGGCTGGGATGGGCCTCGTGCAGTTGGGAAACCATCCGATGTGCTGTTGCTTTGATAGTTTCCAGCAATATTTTCCCAGGATACGCCGCTGACGGAAGTGCCCTCAGCGCCAGGGTAGTCAATGAAAGTAAAGTTGGAGTCAGCGCCGCCCGCCGTCGTACCAGCCGCCAGAAGAACCACAGAGGCAACTGCAGCACAAAACCAATTCCGGATATAAATCAAAACTCGGGCGAGCCTCCTATTTTCCCCGAATGATTTTGTAGGCTCCTTCATGGTCATAGAATACCTTCGGCGGAATTATTCGTTCCTTCGAAAGGAATTACCGTGTATAGCGTAAGCACTACACACCTGTTGAGACAGGCTGAAAAAGAACAAAACAAAATTTTACCTTTTACCAATGACGTCCTGTTAAAATCTCCGCCAGGTGGGGAGTGGACATATGAAGCACTTTATAGCGAGTTCCGGACATTTCCGGTGCACTCTGTTCCCAGAGCGTAAACTCTACCAGTTCCCAACGCAGTAGATCGATGGCGAGCGCTGCTGAGTGTACTTCGGAACTATCGGCTCGTTGCTGCAGTTCGCCGAGTGCCCGATGAATCACGGCGGCCGGATCGGAGTCGGCCGAAACGATCTCAATGTGCCGGGTGGCGGCACGGGGGGTTGATGTCCGAACCGCTCCCCGCTTGAAGCCAAGACCAATCCAGTGCTGAACAGAGGGCCGCCCGAAGGAAGCACAGACGCCACGGAACCCATCACCCCACAGAAAGCTGTTCATACCGTGGAGGGACGTCCACAGGTAGAAAGGAGCATACTGGTTGACCGGCGAACCGTCTACCCCGCGTTCGCGGATGAGATACGCCTTGAGGCCGAGGCCGGTGAATGCGTCCGTGCCATGCCCCTTTGTGGCCACTCGACGGCGAATGATGTTCATGTCGTAGTCAGCAGGCAAAGTGAATTCGTACTGCATTACGTTCATAATGGTTCCCCTTTCTTCACCTGGAAACTTTCTTCCTCGTATGACAGACGTATATACAACCCTTCACGATGTACTTAACACTTTGCGATAATCTGGTCATTCAACTTACCGCCTTTCGGCGGAAGGTACCTCGCGGAGCGCGGAAGGCCGACAGCAGAATGCGTCTGTCATGCGCGTTGGGCATTCGCGGGAGGCCTTCGAGAAGCAAACATACTCAGCATGCCTCTGATCGCACTGTGAAACGGCTCATCCGAATCGGCGGCTTTGGACAGAACGTATCCGCCCTGCAGCACACCGGCAATGGCCGCTGCAGCGTCATTGGCATCCAATGCGGCATCGAACTCGTCATGGGCCTGCCCTTCGGCGATAACCTCTCCCAATCGCTTCCGCAGCCAGTCGAAAATCTCGTCCAGTGGCTGACGCAGAGTTGGGCTGGCCAGGATTTCGGGGTCCTGTGTCAACCGTCCGAGCCGGCAGCCGCGCAAGACATCCCGTTCGCGCAGAAGATAGGCCTCAATACGCTCGAATGCGGTTCCCTCGCCGGAGAATTGCGCCTCTGCCAGGGCCTTCATCTGCTCGGCGCTGCGCCGTATCGCCTCAAGTGCGAGATCGGGCTTCCCTGCAAAGTGATGGTACATGCTTCCCTGCCCTGCACCGGCACGCCGCTGGACGGCCTTTGGGCTGGTACCCACATAACCTCGTTCCCAAAGCAACTCCTGCATGCTTTCGATCAAGCGTTCCCGTGTGTCCATGTCATGATTGTACATACTAATAGGTACAATATCAACAAGTCTTATTAGCGCTTCGAATGGCCGCAGACGACAAGTCTTCCCAATCGCAACATACAAAAAGTTGAGCGAGTAATATTTGCTGACATCGAGGTGTTTTCTTTTGATCCCAGCGAATTGACATTGCGGAACGGGGCGGTTTTGTGTTAGGCAATATTTTCTCATGTTCCGAAGACATCCTGTGATCCTGGTTTGCAAGGTTTGAAGAAAAATTCCAGAAGGATGCTGACAGATGGCCGAGAAAAAGATGGACCCTCAACAAAACCACGATCCGCAAGAGGCAGGCGTTGAAAACACCAGCGCCCAGGAAGCCCCGCGCGGTGAAGACCGCCGGAAAGTTTTGCAGAAAATCCTGATTGGCGGTGGCATAGCTGCCGGATCGGCGATGTTGCCGGACAAATGGACCAGGCCGGTGGTTGATGCGATAATTGCTCCGGCGCATGCCCAGACGAGTACGACGACTACCTCGACAACGACTAGCACGACGACGAGTACGACGACATCGACCACCACAACACATGATGGAGGAGGTTAAGAAATACAGCACTAACCTCCGGATGCGCCGGGGCCCATGTCGATGTGATACTGGTTTTTTTATGACTCATGCACAACAATCCCCGCCGGAGACGACTCCCAGGGAGGAGTATCCGGTGCGGAGTCCCGGGCTTGTGATGCAATGGCGCGGGCCGCACCTGAACGTGAGGTCGAAGCAAAATAAGGGGGGACACTGGTTAAATCAGACGGCGGCGCTGATCTGGTTTCTCTGCGACGGTCAAGCGCGGGTCGGGGACCTTATAGACCATCTTCAAAGCCGCTACCCCGATCAGACCGGACAAGTGGCTTCAGATGTCAACCAGGCATTGGCGGAATTGCGGGCTCGCGGCCTGTTGAGCTTTGCCGATCAGCCGCAGGCTGTCAGACCATTGATCAAGGTTGGTTTTGCGGGTTTTGGTCCCGGGTTTTTTGCCGGCGACAATTATTTCCTCTGGATGCTGACGCATAAATTCGACGTTGAGGTGGTTATCCCTGAGCAAGAGACGCCGGATCTGCTGTTTTACCGCGCCCCTCCGAAAGAAAGCTTCGATCACCGCCGCATTGACCGGACGCAGACCCTCAAAGTCCTGGTGAGCGCGGATGGTCTAACACCCGATTTTTCAGAATGTGATTACGCCTTCTCTCCCAACTTCGTGACCGGCCGGTTTGCCGAACAACACTGTCAGGTCCCCGTATGGAGCTTCTATCTCGATTGGGAAACCTACGACAAGTCTGAAACGGCCTTCAGCGATCAACGGCTCCCGGTGCTGTATAAGCCCGAGCGGGTATGCGCCCGTCTCTATGATGCCCTGCTTGGTTTTTCCCAGTGTGGACCGGAGAAAAGGTCAAGCCCGCCGCCGCACACACCAGGCTCGCATACCACAGGCCGTCCTGCGGTCTCGCACAACACGCCCCAAAGACTGACCATAGGCATGGCGACCTACGACGACTTCGACGGCGCCTATTTCACGATTCAGGGCATTCGCCTGTATCATCCGGAAATCAAGGACGGCGCCGAAGTCCTTATCATTGACAATCATCCTGAAGGTGACATTGCTCAGTCTTTGCAAAGGTTGGCAGCGTCGATCCCGGGCTGCCGGTATGTCGCCCACTCGGAGGTCCGCGGCACTGCACCTGCGAAAGAATTGGTATTTCGGGAGGCGAAATCGGAGTATGTACTTTGTGTCGATTCGCATGTGCTGCTGGCGCCGGGATCGATAAGCCGGTTGATCGCCTATCTCGACGGGCATCCGGAGTGCGGGGACCTGTTGCAGGGCCCGCTTGTCTATGATGATTTGACGCGGATATCGACCCACTTCGAACCGGTCTGGTCAGCCGGCATGTATGGGAGATGGGGCACCGATGAGCGGGGTAACGCACCGGATAACGATCCGTTTGAGATCCCGATGCAGGGATTGGGTGTGTTTGCATGCCGCAAAGAGTCCTGGGTGGGGTTTAATCCGCGTTTTTCAGGGTTTGGCGGGGAGGAAGGCTATCTTCACGAGAAGTTCCGCCAGGCCGGAAGGCGCACATTGTGTCTGCCTTTCCTGCGCTGGACCCACCGGTTTGGGCGCCCTCTCGGGACATCTTACCGGAATGTATGGGAGGATCGCATCCGCAATTATTACATCGGGTTTCAGGAGCTCGAATTAGATACGGCCCCTGTTGACGAGCATTTTCAGTCACTTTTGGGAGTGGAAACCTATGAGCGGATAAAGCAGCAGGTTTGTGAAGAACTGGCGAACCCGTTTTTTTATTTCGACGCCATTTACTGCATCAATCTGGATTCCGCGCTCGATCGCTGGCAGGCGATGCAGGAGCGGTTCAGGCGGCTCGGCATCGCAGACCGGGTGCGCCGTTTCAGTGCGGTTGAAACTCCGGAATCCCATCACATCGGGTGCTCGCTGTCGCATCGAAGGATTATCGAACGGGCGCAGAAACAAGGACTTCAGAATGTCCTGGTCTTTGAAGATGACGCCCTGTTCATGGAAGAGACACTGCAGCAGTTGGCCCGCAGTATCGAGGAACTAAAAACACAGCCCTGGAAGATCTTCCATCTTGGCGGGCACAAATGGGGGCGCCGGTTCCGGAAGGCTCAAGGCTGCCGATTTTTGGAAAGCCCGTGCGAGCAGTTAACCTGCTCTCACGCTGTCGCCTACCACCATTCCATTTATCGGAGAATTCTGGACGATCTGCCCGGCGACATTGAGGCCATGCGGGCATGGATTTCGAATCATTGCGCTATCGACCAATATTTGCAAGGGCTTGAAGGGCGTTATGCGGCATTTCCCGTCGTCTCTTCCCAACCGTCCTTATTGCCACAGGAAGATGCTGCACATCGTGACAGGTTCACGATATAAATAAGGGTTTTGCGTTACCGGGTTGGGGTGGCGAAGGTCCTTATGGAGAGAACATGATGGATGATAGTGCTGTCCCGCGCCGTTCAGCAACGTACCGGCCGGAAGACTTCGGCGATGAAGTGGTGCTTTACGATCCCGCGGCCACGCTGGTGGTCTATCTCAATGATACCGCTTCGCTTATCTGGCGGCTTTGCGACGGGCAGCGCAATATCGCATACATAAAAAGCCTGCTCCAGGAAGCCTATCCCGCCGCGTCAGATCAAATCGTGGAAGAGCTTCAAGCGACATTGCGCCGGTTTGTGCAGAATGGTGTAGTGGAGTTTGTATGACCACCAGAGGGACCTGCGTGATCAGCTTTGCCGGAACCAGGCTGGCCATTTCCTGGGAGGGAGGCGCATCGCTTGCCGTCCTCAACGCTTTATCCTTAAAGCAATCGGCCCTTGCTGCCGGTAATGGCGTCACCTCTCATTTTCGGCTCATCAGCGCAGAAAATGACGAACCTGTACGATTGTATCGCGGGGATCACCTGCTGTATCGGGGGCAGTCTGAAGGGGCGGCAGCCGGAATTCTTCTGGATTGTGCCGTGAATGATTTGGCGGATGGCTGCCGGATTGGACCGATGTTCCATGCCGCGGCGGTTTCTTGTTGCGGACATGGCATCCTGCTGCCTGGAGAGTCGGGATCGGGTAAGACCACATTGGCAGCCTGGCTTGCGAGCAAGGGTTGGGATTACCTTTCCGATGAAATCGCCTGCATCGAGCAGGGATCGATGGAAGTACAGGCGTTTTATCGTTCTCTGCATCTCAGGTTGCCGATTGCACCCCCACTAGCACAACTCATCCCGGCAGCGGAAACATGCGGGGATTCTCCTGCCGGCCCAAGACTCTACAGCGGTCCGCAAGGCGTTATCGTTCCTATTGAGCTTATTCACCCGCACAGTATTTACCACACCCCGGAATTACAGATGATCGTTTTCCCCCATTATGTCCCTGACGCTGATGGTGAATTCATCCGCCTGTCCCAGGCTCAGGCTTGTGCCCGCATGATGGGGCTTACCGTGAACGTACGCAATCTGCCGGGACACGGGCTGGCCGAGATATCGAGGCTGGCGCGGCGGGTCCCGGCCTATGCTTTCATTTACGGCCGCCTTGATCATCTCGCAGACAAGATGGCGGCTCTACTCGATCGTCATCTTCCGCTCCGGCGGGCGCGATGAAGATCGAGCAAAGTCTTTCCCGCTCAAAAAGGAGCGATAACCATTCTACAGGATAAAAAAAACACCTGTTGGCCCTCACCCGAACAGGAGTTGCTGCTAAAAGCCGCACTCATGCAGGATAGCCTTGCGCTTGACGCCTGGAACGAATGGCTGGGTCGGGTTGGTTTAGCTGACATCGATCCGACCTCGCAGAGACTCTTGCCTCTGCTCTGGGATAACCTGAGAAGGCAGGGAGCGGACCCTGAAAACCCGGACATAAGACCGCTGCGCCGAAGCTACCGCTTGACGCTTGGCATTAACAGGATGTTGTTTCACGAAATCAGCCGGCAATTGCGCGCATTGCACGGGGCCGGTTTTCCCACCATGCTGCTCAAGGGCGCCGCGTCGGCCGTCCGCTACTATAAGGACCATGGCCTTCGTCCCCTGGGGGATTTTGATATTCTTATCCCTACCGCCCGGACCGAAGACGTCTTGAGGTTCCTTCTGACAAACGGCTGGGACCCGGCGCCCCGCTCACCCGAGGCCTTTACGCGGCCGTATCGGCAAGTCGCCCATGCCCATGAATTTCACAACCGGAGCGGCTGGGAATTCGATCTGCACTGGCATGTGCTGGACGAATGTTGTCAGCCGGATGCCGACGAGGACTTCTGGAATGGCGCAATACCGCTGGACCTGGACGGCGCCCCGACCGCACTGCTCAACCCGGCCGATCAACTCCTGCACGTCTGCGTGCATGGGGTGAGGTGGAACGACACCCCGCCTTTGCGTTGGGTGGCCGATGCCGTCGCGGTGCTGCGTGCATCGGAGCATGCCCTCGATTGGGACCGTCTAATCATCCAGGCCGAAAAACGCCGTTTGATATTACCAATGAGAACGTCCCTTAATTATCTGCGGACCCTCCTCGGGGCCCCCATCCCACCCGGCGTCCTGGAGCGTCTCGGTAACCTTCCCACGTCGAGATTGGAGCACTTTGAATTCGAGTATAAGACCCGCCCTTTCCGGGACAGAGCGTTCGGGTATTTACCACTCCTGTGGTGTAAACATTCCCGCCTGGCGGGCGACATCGGTCTTCCAGCAAAGCTGTGGGGGTTTGCCCCGTTTCTTCAGAAATACTGGGGGGCGGAGAACCGGCGGCAGTTGCTCCGCTTTCTCCTGTTGATGAGCCTGCAAAGGGTTCAGAAGGCTACGGGGAGCACCACGCTGGATAAGCTGGTTAATCGGTTTGGAAGAGTTCGCGATGTTTTGGAGCCCAAACCCAGCCATCCCGAGTTTGAGGCGGAGGGATCGCCGGACAGGCAGATCATCCATTTCCTGCACATTGGAAAGACCGGCGGGACTGCAATTAACCACGCTTTGGAGCCAGTCCGTAATACTGCCGTTTATAGAATAGAGCTGCATCAACATTCCTTTAGATTGAAGGACGTTCCGGATGGAGACAAGGTCGTATTTTTTCTTCGGGACCCGGCCAAGAGGTTCGTAAGCTCCTTCAATGACAGGCAAAGAGAGGGCAAGCCAAGGTACGGCGGCGCATGGGGAGATGGGGAGAAAGCAGCGTTCAGGCAATTCCATACACCAAACGACCTGGCTGGAGCTCTGTCATCGAAAAGCCCGAGCACGCGGAAAGCTGCCATCAGGGCCATGAAGACCATTTCCCATGTAAACTCTTCTTACTGGGATTGGTTTGAGAACGAAGCCTATTTCTTGTCGCGGCGGCCGGATATTTTATTTATCGGTTTCCAGGAAACATTGGACGAGGATTTTGCGGCTTTGAGAAAGATGCTTTGGTTGCCTGAAACGATCGATCTTCCCAAGGACGATTTTCATGCTCATAGAAGTCCTGGTGAGCAGGACACCTATTTGGGGGAGGAAGCACTGCAAAACCTGAGAGAGTGGTATGCTGCCGACTATGAATTCATAAGGTTGTGCAAAGAACACGCGAAACGGCCTGCTTAGCACAGCATCGAAAAAATTGGCTGTGCTTTGGCGAGATGTTCAATCATTTTTGCGCTTCCAGATGTCTTATCTTTTCTTTTACCCAGGAGCGCACAAATTGCGCCCTGTCGATTCCCGATAGCCTGGATTCCCTGTCGATCACTCTTATATCCTTCGGGTCAAGCCGCAACTGAATCAGCCGTTTGGGCGGGCGAGTAAACTTGAGCCCACCCTCTGCCCAGCCCTGAAAGTCCTCGGGACCATGCGCCTCCCAGAACCGCTCGAGATCCTCATAATCCATGGGGGGGATTTCGGACACGTGTTTTACTGTTTCCTTCACTGAGTCTTTCTCCTCTCACTCTTCACTCTTCACTCTTCACTCTTCACTCGCATGCTCCTCACGTAACGCACAATGGCCCAGGTTTCATCCTGAGTAAGGGTGGCATAGAGGGGAGGATGCCGGTTGAAACCGAAGCGGATTTTATAAAAGATTTCACCGTCGCTCTGGTCCTGCACCTGAGAACTTTTAAGGTTTGCGGGCAGGGGGGCGAAACTTTGTCCAACCGTGCCGTTGCCGTCCAACATTGGACCGTGACACTGCACGCAGTAGAAATGGTACCTTTCCCACCCCCAGGCGCGCATTTTGGAAGTGTCTGCGAGCGGGTCTACAAGCTCCATGGGGTTTGCTTCACGTTCCACCCAGACGCCTCCGTCAACCGGGATGGTCTTTTTCGGCATCTGCGGGAATTCCTCGTTGTAGGCCTGTACTGCCTCGTCGTCTCGCATCTCGGCGTAATTGCAGCCAAACAGGGCGAGGGACGCAAAGCCGAGCAGAGTGATGAACACAGCGTGGCGCATAAACGAGTGAGTGGACGCGCTTCGGGCTGTTTTCATTTAGGCGCCTCCATCCGTTGCATTTCCGATACCGGCCCCATGACGTGTTGAGGCTCAACCGAGGCCGGCTCGGGTCCAGGAGCGAGGCCGTTGGGTCTGGCCGGATTATAGGTGAAATATGCCGATTGGCCCGGGATGTCGGGGATAATGCTGAAATCCCAGTCCGGGGGCCCTTTGTCCCCGATGACAAAATAGATCAACAAACCCCACGCGAGAAACCCTGCCGCTATTGCCCCAATGATCGACCAGGTCTTGACCCAGCTAAATTCTTCTTCTGAGTGCATCTGAGGATACTCCGGTCTTAAAACCTGCTGCCGTTGGCCCAGACGTAAATCAAATAGGAGAAAGAGCACGCTGCTATAAGCAGGAAAGTGTAGATGAGAAAAGGGCCTATAGGGTTCTTTTCCGGGTGATGCCCGCTATCGGGTTCGTGGCGCCTTGTTTCCTCGAGTTCCTGTTCGGTTCCGGCTGTACGTCTTCTCGGGTAACCCGCCCAGGCGGCATAGACCAGAATAAGAGATATAGCGCCCAGGAAGAGTGCAATCATTTCATACTGGAAATCGAGCCAGACAAAGAATCTCATGTCGGTATCCGTTCAACGGTGATAGAGACCCAGCGTCAATGCGGCAGCAAAGGCCGTAAAGCCTATCGCTGCTATAAAGAACAGGGCGGCCGTGTGCGCCCTTCGTTTTGCGCGGCTTACCCCTGGAATCGGCTCCGATAGAAGGTCTTTTCCAAGCGGCAGATATCTCGCGCGCTCCTGGTCTGAAAACTGCCCCGTCCGGAGTCCCCAGATGAATGCCGCAAGGCTCACGATCAGACTGATTACGACAAGAAAAAGCCATCCGGAGTAATAGATCATTTTTCCTTCACCACCGGTTCGTAGGCTGCGTCGATCCCTCTCGGCTCAGCGTGGGCGTCGGTTTGCCCGATAAATGTCACGGCCACATAATTGCCCACGTCCCAAATCTTCTCGGACTGAAGGTCCTTTTTGAAGTAGGGCATCGCTGTGCCCGTAATTCCGTTCATTATCTGGTAATAGAGTATGCCGCCGGAGATCCCCCTGTCCCTGAGTATCGTAAAATTGAGGGGCGGAGGGTAAAGATAAGGCTGGGCGGGGCCCATACCGTCCCCCACCGGACCATGGCAGCCGATGCAGAAACTCTGGTAAATCCGGTGTCCGCGCCCCATGCCGGCAGCGGAGGTCAGGTAGGGGTTGGGCAGCTTTCTCCAGCCTTCCGGAACATGGGAATGCAGCCATTCGACGTTCTTTTCGGGACCTGACTCGAAGGCTGCTGTCGATTCGGCTTTCCAGTAATTCTGCCGGGCCATTCTTTCGTCGGCCAGTTTAAATCCGAGGCTTTGCTTGTAGGCTATGAGGGCCTTGATTTTCTCAGGGCCGAGAAACTCCCAGGAAGGCATAAGCGACTCAGGCCGGGTGAACCTGGGGTTGGCGAAATGGGCCTGGTGCCAGTCGTCGGGATGCTCTCCGCCTTCCTCAGAAAGGTCCGGGCCCGTGCGCTCGGTCCCTAAAAGGTGGGGCGAGTCTGCAACGTAGTCTCCGGATTGCGCTACCCTTTCGGACCCGATGTCCCAGTCGAAGTTGCGAATGAACTGCGTATGGCAGTAGGTGCAGCCGTTGTTCACATAAATTGAACGCCCTTCCTCCTCGAGTGCCGTGCGCTGCCTGAAGATATCCGACCCCTGCTCGCTCATCGTAATCCAGGGCAGGACCACGAACATGAAGAACACCGGGGCGAAAACGAGCAGCCCCCCGAGAACCAGTACGGCCGGTGTCATCCTCATTGTGGTTCTCCCTGAAACACTTCTTCGAATATGCGCTCGTCCTGCGCCTGCTCGCCCCGGACGGTCCTGATCACGTTATAGGCGCCGATGAAGGCCGCCCCGATGATGAGCAGCCCCACAGCCGCACGCACTATGAAATAGATGTGGAGCATGGGCAGGGTGCGGTAGACGGTTGTTCCGTTAAGCCAGGCGTGCCCCTGAACGAGGCCTCCGGCTGTGAGCACCGTGAAAAACCCGGCCATGCCGAAAATGAGCAACCAGTATTGGACGTCTGCAAGGCGTCCGCTATAGAGCGGTTTTCCCGTGATCCTGGGAAGCATGTAGTATAGTCCCCCCAGTGCGATCATCCCCGAGAAGCCGAAAACCCCTATGTGGGAATGTGCGATAACCCAATTATTCAAGTGAGTTACCCTCTGCACGACCGGCAGTGCCTGAATTGTTCCCTGCGTGGCGGTGAGGATATACCAGACCAGGCCGGCCATTACGAATCTTCCGCCGATATCTGCGTGGAAAAACCCGAGCCTGCCCCGCATAGTGAGCCACAGGTTCACAAGCACCGTAAAGACCGGAATGATCATGGCGATGCTCCCGGACACGGCCATAGTCTTCAGCCAGACCGGTATGGGCGCCTGAAGAATGTGATGCGCCCCGATATGAGTGTATATGACTAAAATGGTCCAGAAGCCGACAAGCGACAGAACGTGGCTGTAGATGGGACTGCGTGCCACCCTGGGCACGATGTAGTAGGCTATGGCGATAGCGAGAGGGGTCAAGAACAGCCCCACGATGCCATGCCCGTAAAACCATGCAAGAATGGCGTCAGGCAACCCGGTTATCGCGCCTTTCATGTTAAAGACGGCGTGTCCGAAAAAGTAGATCAACCAGGTATATACGAGGGCCGCAAATATATACCAGGTCGAGACGTACATTATCTTTTCCCGCCGGTTGGCGGCGGTCTGAAGCAGGTTCATGAACATGAGCGCCATTGACAGCAAAATCCCTACATTGGCCGGCCAAATCCATTCGGCGTACTCTCTGCCCTGGGAGTGCCCGAGGTCGAGCGCCACGATACCGGTAAGAATGGACAGGTTCCAGACCCACAGGGAAACCTTCCCGAGTCTTTCGCTCCAAAGCGAAGTCCGCAGCACCGACGGGAGTATGTAGTGGGCGCTGCCGAGAAGGGCTGTGCCGGCGAAACCGAAAATCATGGTGGTCGTGTGCATAGGGCGCACCCTGCTGAAAACCAGCCCGGCAATACCTCCAAAAAGGTCTGGAATGACCAACCCGGTGGCGGCCGTAATGCCCTCCAGGGCGCCGAGGGCAAACCAGAGGGCCGAACTCAGGAAAAAGAGCTTTGCGGTCCCGTTTTCTTCAACCTTTAGAAGCTGCACCTGTTTACACCTCGTATCTAGTGACTAGTGATGACAGCCCAGATAGCAGTCAAGCTGCGCGTGTTTCTCCTGGTGGCATGTGATGCAGAAATTCATCTGGAAATCCACACTGCGCAAACGGTCCATCGATGGGACCTCACCGTGACACCTGAGACAGTCGATTTGCGCAATCATGTGCGGTTGATGCCTGAACTTTACAAAATCGGGAACAAAGTAGATGCGGACCCAGGGAACCGGGACCTTCTTGTCAAGATACTCCTTCTCTTTTACAATCTCGGGGTGCATTGGAATTATGTATTTATGGCAAAAGAAACACTTTTCGACTTCCGGCAGTCCCGCATGCTCTGAACGCTCGACATAAGGATGGCAGAAACGGCAGTTGATCTGTTTTACCCCGGCGTGTATCCGGTGGCTGAAATAGATCGGCTGGACCGGTCCCAGGTCCTGTCTCGGGAAAAGGTAGTAAAAGTAGAGAAGGGTAACCAGAAGCAGAACGGCCCCCCAGAACCACCCCGTCCACCACATCGCTTCTTTTCTCTTCGCCTTGGCGCCTTCAGCCATTCCTCAATTCCTGAATCTCTAAATTCCTAATTTCCTCACGCCAGGTGCGGCTCCCTCTCTTCCGGCTCGAGCGCCCCAGCAAGTTTCGGGTCGGAAACTGCCAGTACCGGGTATCTCTGTAAAAAAGTGCAGACACAGAAGGTGAAAAGCCCAAGCCATCCTATAGTGATCAGTACTTCAAATATTCCGAGCGGCAGCGACTTGCTCTTCACCAGCGAAGGGGTCACCAGCAGAAATTTTTCCAGCCAGATCCCGATCAGAATCCAGATCGATATACCTGTCATAAGGACAGGTTTCATCTTTATTTTTCTTAGGAGCAAAACCACGAAGGGAACTACGAAAAGCACAATGAGCACCGTCCACGCCAGCGCTGCCCATGGATCGTAAATAACACGCCAGATCACGTATCGGGTCTCATCGGGCAGATTGCCATACCAGATGACGAGGAACTGAACATAGAAAAAATCCAAACCAACCACACAGAAGGAGAAAAGGAGCTTGCCGATGTCGTGAAACTGCTTCTTCTCGATCGCCCTGCCCATACCCATCTTTTTGACGGCAAATGTGGACAGAATGGCCAAAAACGCAAGCCCCGCGTAGAAGGAAATTACGAAATAATAAGCCCCGAAAAGCGTGCTGAACCACTCCGGGTTGAGCGACATCATCATGTCGAACGCCACCAGCGTCAAAATGAACGCATAGAGGATGACGTACACGGTGGACAGGGTATACTGAGCGCGTTGGCGGTCCGTCGCGCTCGAAACCCCTTTCATATATTCCGTGTCGCTCCTGACGGAATGGTAGGCGAGCAGAATCGCTGTGACAGTCACGGCAAGCAGCCCAATGCCCTCGCGCGCGAAGAAAAAAGGCGTATTCAGCCACGGCGCTTTCTGTTCTTCCGGATGGAGCACCCACCAGAAAGCATTCGCCCTTCCGAGGAAAAGAGGCCAAAGCAGAATGAAAGAAACGGGGAGAAAAAAGGCGACTGATTCTGATAATCTCTTTACCGGCCTTCCCCAGGTCGCGTTTGTCAAAACGAGAATCGGAGAGAGCAGGAAAGTCCCGAACGCAAGGCCTGTCCAATAGACATAGTTGGTCAGATAAGCGGACCAGGCCCTTTTGGCGTCACCTTCGAAAAGCTGGTAGGAAAAAGCCGCCGCGCCTATAAAAAAAAGGACCAGGCTCAACGCTTTGAGTGTTCCCCAGTTTAGAGACTTTTTTGCAAGCTCGATTTCCGGGTAAATCTCAGTCTTCAACCTGACGGACCTCCTCGGCGCCCAAGTTCTTCAAGATGCTCGAAACCGACTCGAGATCGGCATCGGTGCAATAAACCAAAATCCCGAAACGGTCCTGGCTGAAACGCTTGTCGTAATGCGCGGGAAGGCGCATTTTCGGCATCCTGTTCAGGAAAAGCAAACCTCCCAGCGTAAAGAAAACAGCTATCAGAATGAGGAACTCGAAAGCCGGTACAACTGTTGGGATTACAGGGATCGGAGGCTTGCCGCCAACTACGAACCGCCACTGGGCGGCTGTGTACCAGGCAAGAAAAATCCCGGTCAGGATTCCAAGAATTGCTCCGGTCAGGGTGAAGAAACGACCGAGTCCCAGGAGCGGTTCGCCAAGCGCTTCCCGGATTTCTTCCGTCCTCATCGGGGAGTAAACCGCCTCAATAGGGACCTCCTGCTTCCTGAGGCCCTCTACCGCCGAAACGACCTCGTTGAGGTATGCGAAAATCCCGACTACAGCCAGCTTTTTAGCCATCGAGGTTTCCTCTTACTTCTTCCTGACCGGAACGGGTATCGCCTCCTTTACCTCCGTTATGGCAATCGTGGGAAGAAACTTTGCGAAAAGGAGGAAAAGGAAAAAAAAGAGGCTGAATGAGCCGATCAGGATGCCCCATTCAACTATGGACGGGTACTTATAAAGACCCCATGAGTAGGGGTCATATTCATGGGCTTCCGACCCCACAATAATCACCAGCCGCTCGAACCACATTCCTATCAGCACCAGGACGCCGATGGAGAACAGGGCCGGTATGCCGGTCCTGACTTTCTTGAAGAACAAAGCTATCGGAACCACCGCATTGCAGACGATCATCAGCCAGAAGCACCAGGAATAGTAGCCGGTCATCCGCCACATGTACTGGGCCTGTTCGGCCTTGCCGCCGCCGTACCAGGCGATGAAATGTTCGACCATGTAGGAGTAGCCGACGATAAGGCCCGTAAGGATGATCGTCTTGCCGATATTTTCGAGCACGTCGATCGTGATCAGGTTTTCGAACCTGAAGATCTTGCGCATCGGAATGAGAAGCACCAGGACCATTGCAAGCCCGGAATGAATCGCGCCCGCAACGAAGTAGGGAGCGAATATCGTGCTGTGCCATCCTGGAACGATACCCAGGGCAAAATCCCAGGAAACCACGCTGTGCACGGAAATGACGAGCGGGGTGGCAAGGGCCGCGAACAGCAGGTAGGCGGTCCCGTAATGCCTCCAGGACTTGCTGGAACCCCGCCAGCCAAGCGAGAAAAAGCCGTATATCCTGTTTCTTATTCCGGCAGTGCGGTCCCTGATGGTTGCCAGGTCAGGGACCATGCCCGTGTACCAGAAAAGAAAACTCACGGTTAGATATGTAGAGACTGCAACTACGTCGAAAACCAGGGGTGACTGGAAATTGGGCCATAAATTCCGTTGGTTCGGGTACGGAAGTATCCAGTAAACCAACCAAACGCGCCCCAGGTGAATGAGCGGAAACATGCCGGCTATCATTACCGCGAAAACGGTCATCGCTTCGGAACTCCTGGAAATGGTCGTCCTCCAGGATGCGCGAAATAGAAACAAAATGGCCGAAATAAGGGTGCCGGAATGGGCGATACCTACCCAAAATACAAAGTTCACCAGGTAAGAGCCCCACATCGTGGGGTGGGTAATATTGGCCGCCCCCAGACCCGTTGCGATCTGGTACCACCAGGAAAAAGCGCCGACAAGAACGCCCAATCCGGTAATCGCTACACAAAGCCAGTAAAAGCCGCCGGGATTCCACATGGCCCCCAGTATCTGATCGTCTACCGAGCCGTAAGTAGTCAGGTACTGCGGCCCCGCCGCCTCGCTCACCCCATTGGAAACTTCCCCCATTGTGCAGGTCCCTTTAGAACTTTAATCAAACCGTAATCTTCTGAGTCACCCTCTTGAGGTAGATCACGGCAGGCTTGGTATTGAGGTGCGCCAGTACCTGGTAAGCCCTTACATCGTTGATCAGCTTCGATACCCTGCTCTCCGCATCGAGCAGGCTGCCAAAGATCAGGGCGCCGGTAGGGCAGGTCTGAGCGCAGGCAGTCGTAAAGTCCCCGTCGCGCACTCTTTCGCGGCCTTTTACCGTGGCGTCGAGTTTTGCCTCTATGATTCTATGGACACAGAAGGAGCATTTCTCCATTACGCCTTTCTGCCTCACCGTAACGTCGGGATTGAGCTGCCACTTGAGCGGTTCGGGCCGGGTGAAGGTAAACC
This sequence comes from Syntrophobacteraceae bacterium, assembly GCA_049520035.1. Lineage (GTDB taxonomy): Bacteria > Desulfobacterota > Syntrophobacteria > Syntrophobacterales > Syntrophobacteraceae > SbD1. Next base: position 25,539 of record JBEKQE010000056.1, read on the forward strand.
AGTTGAAGCGCCGCACTTTGTAGGGATCGTTTTGAGAGCAGAAACGAGTTCCGAAGCAGCGATTGTAAATCTGGTTATTGAGCCCTTCCTGGCTGTGATGCGGCGCGAAAATGGGGCA
>JBEKQE010000057.1:0-25446 GCA_049520035.1 Syntrophobacteraceae bacterium
TTTATCATAAAAATCCGAAAGTTAGCGCTATCAGAATGTCAGAAAACGAGTCAAAATGCAATGATAAAATTGGCAATTTGTTAAATTAATTCAGTACAATAGGGGTTTCCGGATGGACACTAACTATACCACTTATCTGCTGTCTCCGGGGTGCTGAAACTTCGAGAAGTGCTTTCCGGAGGAGATTTCCGGCTTAAAAGGAGCCAATAAATATGGAAAGCGGCGGACCCATACGTGAATATACCGAAGCTGAAATCAAGGAAGAGAACAAACGAATCAGACACCTCAGGAGGCTGGTTGATTTCTCTCTGGCTCTTATCGCCCAGTCGCCCATGTCTCCGGATGAGGCGCGCCGGATCGTTCAAGCAGTGCGGCAACAGGCAATGAGGCTGTTTCCCGGGAAGGAGGAGACCTTCGAACTACTGTATACTCCTCGTTTCAGGCGGCTTATTGCGGAAAAATTCAACCTGCTGTAACATGCTGGTTTGACGCATCCAGCCGTTTACCGCTGATCGAGTCGACAACTTAAATGAACGAAGTCATTTGGAATTTGCAACGGGAAGCCCAAAGAATAGCCTCTAAACACCCGCTTCCCGAATTCAACTCTCGGTTCAAAGCGCCGCTTGCCGCTGCGAAAAAACTTTTTTATAAGCACCCTGGGGCTGTGCGCCTCCGTGGGATGGTGGAGCCCGGCTACAAGGAAGCACTCGGCCACGGCATCTTCCACTGCACGCGCGTGAGCATCGACTGCGCCGCTCTGATCCTTATCGAAACCGATGGCGACCGGATGAAGCCGGTTGCGGTCCAACGGCTCATGGTGATGGGCATATATTCGGGGATCCTGCACGATATCTGTCGAGATGAACAAAACCACGCGGAGTGCGGGGCTGAGAAAGCAAAGAGCATACTTCCGGCCTTTTCGCTCAGTAAGAACGAAATTACGTGCATAAGCAACGCCATAAGAAATCACGAGGCATTCGGGCCTTCGGCCGCAGCCGGCAGCCAATGGGCTCAGCTTGTCAGCGACTGCCTCTATGATGCCGACAAGTTCCGATGGGGGGCTGACATATTCACGCACATGCTCTGGCACATGATGGATTACCAGGCTCTCAGCCCTCAGGAGCTAATCGAAAAATTCCCCTGGGGAATGTCGGGGACCGTTCGCATCATCGAAACCTTCAGGACCCCCACCGGCCGGCAATTTGGCCCCGAGATCATTGAAAACGGAATGGAAATTGGGAAAGAAGTTTATAGATACCTGCTCCAGCATTATAGGGAAAGCTGACAGATGGAAAACGGCACAATTACGGCTATAGAAGGGGTAAGGGTTGGTCACGCCCGACTGGAAGGGATCCCCAGCGGATGCACGGTTATTTTACCCGAACGCGGCGCGGTGGCTGGAGTTGACATCAGAGGAGGGGCGCCGGGAACCTTTGGGGCCGATACATTGAACCCTCTCAATCTGGTTGAAAAAGTAAACGGAATCTTCTTCTCGGGAGGAAGCGCCTTTGGGTTGAGCGCCGCCGACGGGGTGCGAAAATACCTCAAAGATCGCAATGAAGGCTTTGTCACCGGGTACGGAGTGGTACCCATCGTAGCAGGCGCTATCATCTTTGACCTGGGGGTCAACAGAACGGGAGTATATCCCGGCGCGGAGTTGGCTTTCGAGGCTTGCCGGAACGCATCTTCGGACCCTGTGGAGGAAGGCAGCGCTGGCGCCGGGACCGGAGCGACAGTCGGAAAGCTTTTTGGGTTCGAGCGCTGCATGAAGGGAGGCATCGGAAGCAGTTTGCTCCACGGAGCGGCTGGACTCAAAGTTGGGGCGCTCATGGTTGTCAACGCATTCGGAGAAATAATCGACCCGGATACGGGCATGAAAATTGCCGGCGCACGAAAGAGCCGCGAGAGCCGCGAACTGGTCGAAACCATTCCTGCCCTAATGAAGATGACCGGCTTTCTGGGGGGATTTCCAGCCGGAGAAAGCACCGTTATCGGAGCGATTGCGACCAACGCTCTGTTAAATAAGGTCCAGTTGACCAAGGTAGCCCAGATGACCCACGACGGACTTGCCAGGACCATTTATCCTACACACACGCAATACGATGGGGACGCCGTTTTTGCCTTGAGCTGCGGTGCCATGGAAGGCGTGGAAGTGAGCCTTATCGGCGCGCTGGCGGTCATAGCCGCAGGGGAGGCGATCCTCAGGGCGGTTCGAAAAGCCCACGGTCTCGAAGGGATACCGGCTGTCAGCGATTAATGCGGGGTATTGCCGGCATCCATTCTCAAAGGGAAATTCCCCGTCTCGAAGGGATACCGGCTGTCAGAGGGCAGCCCGGCAACGCTTTCATCGCGCCCACAACCTTTGGGGGTGCGGTCTTCGGCGGGATAAACTTTTGCCCACGGAGGCCAGCAACATCAAACCTTGAAAAAAGCCTTCATGTTTGCGCCGCATACCGGGCAAACATCCGGCGTTTCTTTCTCTGCAGTATACCCGCAGATTTTGCAGATCCAGTAATCCTGCACCGGAAATTTGTCGGGATCGGCAAGCGCCTTCTTGTACAGTTGAGCATGGACGGCCTCCACCTTGTTGGCGTAGTCGAAGCTGATTTCGGCCGACTTTTGCCCCTCCTCTTTCGCATGCGCTATCATTGCCGGATACATAGTCTTGAATTCATGTGTTTCACCGGCGATCGCGTCTTCCAGGTTTTCCCTGGTGCTCTTCACCCTGCTTGCCGTGCGCAGGTGTTTGAGGGCATGTATTGTTTCGGCCTCGGCGATGGCCCGGAAAAGCTTCGCCACTCCGTGGAGGAACTCATCTTCGGCCCTCTGGCAATAGGCCAGATACCTTCTGTTTGCCTGAGATTCGCCGGCAAAAGCATCCATCAGGTCCTTTTCGGTCTTAGACATCTCTGCACTCCCTGGTTTGAGAAATTAATATATTGAGGCAGACGGCCACACGCGCTTCCTGGCCACCGCTATGGTGATGGGACTTTGAAAATAAGAAGGAGTTAATCCAAAGTCAAATGGCCTGGCTTCAGTCAGGACACGGCCCAAGACCTATCGCTGAATTTTTGGTTTGACCGCAAAAAAGAAACATGTAATCTTCTTAACTTCAGGCCGGCACTTAAAGCCGGTCCGGGAAAAGGGCAAGCAGTGCGCAAGCCGTCTGTTTCGCTGAACCAAAGCCGCATGCCCCGGAGTTTCCGGAAGAACACCTGCGATCCATAACCTAACATTTTCAGCCAGGAGGGTTTAAGTTGATGAGTTCACCTTTTCAGCCAGGCATGAGCCGGGAATTGACAGTAGATTCCACACAGGAGGATTCCGCTCGCCGTTTTTACCCCAATCTCCCCGACGTCTTCGCTACGCCGTGCCTGGGTGGCCTGATGGAACGCGTCTCGGCGGAGCTCATTAACGAACATCTCAACCCGGGCGAACAATCCGTAGGGGTTTCGATGAATCTCAAGCACACTGCGGCCACGCCGCTTGGAATGAGGATTCGGGTAAGGACCGAAGTCACTGCCGTCGAAGGACGAAAGCTCACTTTTAAACTGGAGGCCTTCGATGAGGTGGAAAAAATCGGAGAAGCCACCCACGAGCGGTTTATAATCGTTGCCGACAAGTTCAACGCCAGGATGGCTGAAAAGGCTAAAAAGGCCTAGATGGCAGTCGCCCACAGGCAGACAGCGACGCAACAATGCAGCTTTGGGGGATTTTGGCATCCCCATGGAGAGACCCTCATGCCGTCAAAACTCGGATTCATATTCAGCCCGGCAAGCATCGCCGTGATCGGGGCTTCGGACGATCCACGAAAGTATGGTCACGAGATATTGAAAAACCTCATAGAGGGGGGCTTTCCGGGCGCGCTCTACCCGATAAACCCCAAGACGGAACGTATTCTTGGGGTAAACTGTTACAAGAATGTCAAGCAAATCCCCGAACAGGTGGATTTGGCTTTGGTCATAGTCCCGGCGAAAATAGTGGTTCAGGCGATACGAGATTGCGGCGAGCATGGCATAAAGGGCGCAATCGTTATCTCGGGAGGATTCAGCGAGGCCGGTCCGGAAGGAGAGCAACTCCAGACAAGGCTGGCGGAGGTTGCCGCACTAAACGGGGTGCGTCTGGTAGGGCCTAATTGCCAGGGAGTGAACAATCCCTACCACCCAATGTGCGCCACCTGGCCTCTTCTCACTCGAAAAGGCCGTGTAGCCGTTATCAGCCAGAGCGGTACCGTCGGGGCGGCAATGCTCGACTGGTTCGAGGAGGACGAACTCGGATGCTCCGGTTTTGTGGGCCTGGGCAATCGCGCTGACATAAATGAAGTTGACCTGATCGAGCACTACGAATCAGACCCCAATACAAAGGTGATCGCATGCTACCTCGAAGGTATAAAAGAGCCCGAGCGATTCCGCAGCACGCTTGAAGCCGCAACGAAGCCGCTTGTCATGCTTAAATCGGGTCGCACGCCGCGCGGCAGGATAGCCGCCGAGTCCCACACCAGGTCGCTTGCGGGGGCCGATGCGATTTATGCTTCGCTTCTTGCGCGCTACGGCATACACCGGGCCGAAACCTTCGAAGAGCTTTATGACTTCTCAAAGGCTTTCGCCTATCTCAAACCACCGTCAGGTAACAGGATAGTATTTGTAACGACTTCGGGTGGAGCGGCCATTCTGGCCACGGATGCGGCTGAAAGAGAAGGCCTCGACACGGCGCCGCTCCCGGCGCAACTGTCCGATTCGCTTGAGAGTGTTGTCCCCGGCCATGCAATACGCTCGAATCCGCTCGACCTTACAGGTGACGCCACATCAAATATGTTCAAAGAAGTGATCGATATGGCGCGCCCCCATTTCGACACGGTTGGAGTTATCTTCGGAGACCCTATCCAGAATGCCTCCGAATCGGTGACCCCCAACGAAAACGAGCTTGTCATATTCCTCGGCGGCGCAAAGGTCGAAAGAGCGGAGAGGCTGAAGATGCAGCGTAAGGGCATTCCCGTTTTCCAGACACCTGAGAGAGGCATTCGGGCTCTTTCGCAACTCATCCCGGCCGGGAAAAAGGGTGAGAAGGCCAAGTACACGCTTCCCGAGACCTCCGGCCGCCAACAGATGGACGCCATTGAGAGCTTTGAATTCCTTGAATCCAAGGGCTTCGAGTGCATTTTCGCCCGCCCCGCTGCAAGTCCCGGCAAAGCGGTCCATCTTGCACACCGGATGGGATTTCCAGTAGGCCTCAAAATCAATTCGCCAGACATACTCCACAAGTCCGACTGGGGCGGCGTGCGCCTCAACCTTCAGACGCCCGGGCAGCTTCGGGATGCTTACGCCAAAATGATGGAAAATGCCGCACACAGGTTTCCGGCCGCCAGAGTGAGCGGCGTGGTGGTGTGCGCGATGGCCGCTCCAGGTGTGGAGCTTCTTATCGGACTGAACAGGGACCCGCAGTTTGGGCCGGTAATCATGTTCGGACTGGGGGGAGTTACCGTCGAGCTGTTTCGAGACGTCTCGATGAATCTCCTTCCGCTCACGCGCGAAGACGCCTTCGCAATGCTTGGCCAAATCAGGGGAGCCCCTCTTCTCAAAGGTTTCCGGGGCCGTGCCCCGATAGATGAGAACGCCGTTGTCGAAGGGCTTCTGCGAATTTCCGCTATCGCCGAAGAGCACCCGGAAATCGTCGAAATAGACCTGAACCCGGTGATAGCCTATCCCGAAGGCATGCTGGTGGTGGATGCCAGGATAATCAAAGCCTAGCTGGTTCCCGATTCGGCAAAGGACCCTTTCCCCGGGGAAACCAGCCTGATTGAATCCAGCATAGTGCGGCATGCAACGCTCGCTTCTTCTTTTGAGCGATGGCGGCCGCAACCAAAGCCGGAAGCTGAGGGAGTTTCCGGCTTTTTTGCGTTTGTTTGTCCATCTTGGATGGTTCTCAAGTTTCTCAGTGAAAGTTGGTTTTTCTTCATACAAAAACGCTAAAGAAATTGTCCCCCCTATCCGAATCATCATTCAGCAACATTAAAGACACTTTTGAGTTTTGTGGGGTTAGAGACTTCATCATCGCAAAAGGCTTCCGCAATGTTGCTGATTGGGTATGTCAATTCCTGGTTTATTGTGCGTTCATTCACAAATTGGGGGCTCGGGTATGGATAAATTCAAGCTGATCCTTTCCATTATTATCTTGTCCGCCCTGTTCTTTCTGTTTTCGCTTTGCGGCTGGAAGACAGAAAAGGCGCGGAGCGCCGATCAGCCCAAGTATGTCGGCTCGGAGGGGTGTAAGGAATGCCATGCAGAGGAGTATCGCACCTTCAAACAATTCAACAAGAAGGCCCATTCATTCCAGAGTATCACCCGCTTGAAAAAGGGCCTGGAAGACGCCGAAGTGAAGAAATGTTTCGAATGCCACACCACGGGCTACGGCAAGGAGGGCGGCTTCCGATCCGAGCAGGAAACCCCTCAGCTCCAGAACGCGGGTTGTGAGGTCTGTCACGGACCGGGCAGCATTCATGCTGAAACGGGCGACCCCAAAGACATCAAGGGAAAGCTCACTGCAAAAGACTGTGAGGTATGCCACAACGCGGAGCGCGTAAATTCATTCAAATACAAACCCCTGGTGTATGGAGGCGCACACTGATGAAGACAATCAAGATGAGCCTGCAGGTAAAAATCGTTCTGGGAGTCGCTGTTCTGCTTGTGGCCACGCTCGCATCGATCATCGGCGCAAATGTTTTCTATCAGCAGAAACAAATGAGGCAACAATATCAAAACTCAACAAGTATTCTGGCCGATGCGGTCTACAACGCCATTGTCTACCCAATGGCCATCGGAGACAGCGAAACCATCGTGCGGCAGATGGCGGAATTCGAAAAGAACAGCAGCAAGGTCAAAGTCTATGTTTTTGGGTTCGATAAGCTCATCACCTACACTTCGGAATCTGACAAAACCAATTCGCAGTTATCCGAAACCATCAAATCGCCAGACCTCATTCAGGGGCTTGATGACATGCTCGCAACCGGAAAAAGGTTCGAGGCCGGGTTTGACGAGCAACGGCATGGAACGCACTACCTGAGCATTCTGCGTCCGCTTCCAAATGAGAAGCGCTGCCACCACTGCCATGGATCGAGCCGTTCGATGCTGGGCGGGCTGCTCGTGGAGCGGAACAACGACGGCATGTTCACAAGCATTCAGGCTATGCGCAACAAGAATATGTTCATAGGACTTCTTGGTAGCCTGGCGGTTGCCATGGTTCTCATTTTAATAGTTTCGAGGCTCGTAGACAGGCCGATCCGCCACGTGATTTCGGGTCTTAACGAAACAGTGGAAGAGGCACGGGCGGCTTCCGGGGCGGTAGCGGCCATCAGCCAGCAAATGGCAGACGGTACGGCCAGCCAGGCGGCGGCAATCGAGCAGACATCGTCCTCGCTCGAAGAAATGTCTGCGATGACCAGGCAAAACGCCGAACATGCAACCCAGGCCGACAAATTGATGCACCAGGTGGAAGGAATTACTTCGAGCGCCGAAGGCTCTATGAACAGGCTGATGGAATTCATGCAGGAGATTTCGAGCGCCAGCGAAAAAACTCAAAAGATCATAAAAACCATCGACGAAATTGCCTTCCAGACCAATCTTCTGGCCCTTAACGCGGCAGTGGAAGCGGCACGCGCCGGAGAGGCAGGAGCAGGGTTCGCCGTTGTGGCCGACGAGGTGAGAAACCTGGCCATGCGTGCGGCGGAAGCCGCAAAGAACACTGCGGCCTTGATCGAGGGCAATGTGAAGATGATCCAGACCGGCGCTGATCTGGCGAAAAGCATGGGCGGCGAATTCTCGGAGGTCGCTTCAAGTGTCTTGAAAGCCAGCAGCCTGATCAGGGAGATTTCGGAAGCATCACGAGAACAGGCGCAGGGCGTGCAACAGATCAATCAGGCGGTTGCAGGGGTTGACAAAGTGGTCCAGGAAAACGCGGCAAACGCGGAGGAAGCCGCCGCCACCTCAACTCAGTTGAAAGAGCAGGCTGAGCGTATGCTCCATTTCGTAAGCCGTTTGATGGTCCTGATTGAAGGGCGCACGGGTGACGCAGAAACAGGCGGCGGTCCGGGAGTGAACCTTTTGCAGGATTGGGCAGTGAAGGACCCTCAGGATCGACCGGGCGCCGGAGTTCAGAAACAGGAAACGGCAAAGACGACTTCACCAGGGACTTTCCACGGGATTCCGGGGGGTTCGAAAGCTGCAGAAAAACATGTCTCCCCTGCCGATGGCAGGGGCGATTTTTAAACAGATTAAAACGAAGTGAGGGAATCACGGATTGAGTAAATAGTGAAGGGTGAAAATTCACCCTTCACTATTCACTAGAGGATCTATCAACACGAAGCCTTTAGCTTGCGCACTTCTTCTGTAAAGGCCGGGACAAAATTGAACAGGTCCTCCACTATCCCGAAATCGGCCTTGGCGAAAATGGGCGCGTCGGGGTCCTTGTTGACCGCCACGATGTATTTTGAGTATCCCATACCCGCAAGGTGCTGGATTGCCCCTGAGATGCCGACCGCAATGTAGAGATTGGGGTTTACCACCTTGCCAGTCTGCCCGACCTGGTCTGAATGTGGACGCCAACCTGAATCGACAGCGGCTCGAGAGGCGCCGACCGCCGCCCCGAGCAATCCGGCCAGATCTTCAAGTATAGCATAATTCGAAGCGTCTTTCATGCCCCTGCCGCCGGAAACAATGACATCAGCCTCGGTCAGTTCTTTCTTCCCGGAGACATCTAAGTCAAATTTCAAGACACGGGCCAGCGGAGTCGGGACAGGTACTTCGATCTTCTCTATCTCGGCTTTCCTGGTTTCATCCACCACGGAGCATGGCACGATGTTCGGGCGCATTGAAAGCATCGGGGGAACACCTTGGGCCCACTCGCTCCAGGCAAAGATTTTGCCTGCAAAAAGAGGCCATTTGGCCGTTATCTTTCCGGCCCCGTCAACCCGGACCTCGATTACGTCCTGGACCAGGGTAACGTCGATTGTCCCGCAAAGCCGCGCGCCGATATCACGACCGTCAACCGAAGCCGGGAGAAGGATGGCAACCGGCTGGGTCTTTTCCACCATCTGCGCGATAATCGGGACGTAGGTTTCCGCCAGGTAGTACTCCAGCGCTGGATCGTCCAGCACATAAACCTTATCGACCCCGTATTTTCCCAGTTCGGCCGCCTTACCGGAAACGCCCGATCCGAGCGAGACAGCGATCAGCCCGGCCCCAAGCGCATCGGCGATACGCCTAGCTTCGCTTGCCACTTCATATGTCACGCGGCGAAAGTCGCCGTTCCTGAACTCGGTAACTATCAGTACATTCTTTGTCATTGGGATAACTCCTTTATCAGATGACCTTGGCTTCTTCATGCAGGAATTTGACAAGCTCTTTCGCCTTTTCCCCGGCCTCCAGTCCCCCGTTCACTATTTTGCCCGGTTTTCGAAGTGGAGGCGGTTCCAGGGAGGTAATCCGGATTCTTGCCTTTTCGGGGGCAAAATCCGCCGGATTCAGGCCGAGGTCCGGAAGTTTTTTTATAGACAGAGGTTTTTTCTTTGCTTTCATGATCCCGGGAAGGGAAGCGTACCGGGGATTCCATACGGTATGCGATCCGCCGAACGTAACCAATGCGGGCAGAGGGGCCTCTATTGTCACTTTTCCACCCTCTATCGGCCTATCCGCAATCACCTTGGTCCCATCCGATTCCAGAGAGACCGCGAGCGCAATATGAGGCCATCCCAGCTTTTGGGCAAGGATTGCGCCCCGTTGCCCCTGGTCATAATCGACCGACCTCGAACCGATCAGGATGATATCAGGGTTCGTTTCCCTGACGGCAGCGGCCAGGGCCTCGGTAACCTTCAGGAAGTCCGCACGCTTCATGTCAGGATCATCTATCAGCACTGCGTCGTCAGCGCCCATGGCCAGAGCGGTCCTAATGGCTTCAACTACCCTCTGGGGCCCGTAACTGATGACCGTGACCGTGCCGCCATGCTTTTCCTTGAGGCGCAGAGCGGCCTCCATGGCGAACTCATCGTAGGGATTTATAATCCACTTGACGTCTGAAGTTACGATTTGATTGTTACCCGGGGCGATTCGAATAATAGTTTCCGTGTCGGGGGTCTGTTTTAAGACAACGACAATTTTCATGAACCATCCTCCTGTCTAACGTAGATTTCCAGATTCAGCTTTCCGCTTGCAGTCCGTTCCGGCTGGCGAGTTTTTTACCATGGTCGTGAAAATCGCGCAAGTTAAAAGAAAGCTGGGATTCAAGCTCGGTTTTTGAAGGTAATTTTCCGGAATACCAATCAGTTCAGAACAGGAACGGAGGATAGGATATAAAAAACCCCACTGCCACCGGGTGCAAGGGGTTGTAAGCTTCAATCACTGCACAATGGCGTGCGTAAAATAGAGAGCTTGACAACACCTCTCCACCAGGGCGCTGACTAACCCCCTCTTCTCATTAAAGGCAGGATGTGCAAACTAGTTCCACCGGGACGAGAGGTCTCAGGGAACCCTAAGACTGGGAATCGATTATACTGCCCTTGCACGACGGACAATACCCGTGAAGGACCACCTGCTGCCGCAGTACGTGGAATCCGTCTGGCTCGGAAACCGATATTTTCGGCGCTCCAACTATACTGTCAGCATCCTGGATCGATTGACATTCCAGGCAGACCATGTGGTGGTGTGGACCAGTTATCGCGTCGTACCGGGCAACTTCGGTTATCGGGCTCACCTTCTGAATGAGGCCGACCTCGTAGAGCTTCTCGAGCGTCTTGTAAACGGTTCCCAGAGAAATCATTGGGAAGCGCTTCCTGACCTGCTGATAAATAGCCTCAGCGCTCGGATGGTCTTTGGTGAAATACAGGGCCTGATAGATGGCCAGCCGCTGGTAGGTTACCTGAAGGCCATGATCTCTCAGGGTTGCAATGAAATCTTTGTCGTTTTTCACCTCCATGATCTCTTTCCCCCTTTGTTTTTGGAGCATGAATGGGAGCAGCAATAGGACGACCCTAATTCTTACTATATGTAAACTCGAATTTACGCAAGCAAAATCTACTAATAATGTGTATTTCTAAGCAGCACTTTCCACTTTAGGAGATAACTCTCGAAAACGCTTGAGAAAAACAAGTAAAATGGAAATGGCCGCAGGGGTTATTCCAGGTATTCTCGATGCCTGTCCAATCGAAACCGGCTTTACTGCCACGAGCTTCTGCCTGACCTCGTTTGATAGCCCAGGTACCTGATCGCAGCGGAAATCCGGCGGAATCCGCATTTCTTCCATCTGTTTGAACCTGTTCACTTCGGCTTCCTGCCGCCGCAGATAGCCTTCGTACTTGCACTCGATTTCGACCTGTTCCTTCGTTCTTTCCGAAAGCGTCGGATCTGCCCCGCAAAGCGCTTCCAGATCAGAATAGGAAAGCTCTGGCCTTTTGAGAAGCTTTTCCAGCGAGACCGGCTCATCGAGCTGGTTCGAGCCTCTGCGGGCAAGCATTTTGCTCACTTGGGAAGAAGGCCGTACAAATGTTTTCCGAAGTCTTTCCAGTTCGGCGCTAACCGCTTCACGCCGGTCTAGAAGCTCCTTGAAAACTGAATAATCATGAAGTCCAAGCTCGTATCCCTTCTCCAGCAGGCGCAAATCCGCGTTGTCCTCACGCAATAGAAGGCGATATTCGGACCGGGAGGTGAAGATTCTGTATGGTTCGTTGGTCCCTTTTGTGACCAGATCATCGATCATGACGGCAATGTAGGCTTCCGAGCGGTCCAGAAGAAATGGCGGCCTTTTTTGAACCTTAAGGGCGGCGTTCAGGCCGGCCCACATTCCCTGAGCAGCCGCTTCTTCATAGCCGGAGGTCCCGTTTATCTGACCTGCAAGGAAAAGGCCCTCCACCAGCTTCGTCTCAAGAGTGGGATAAAGTTGCGTAGGCTGAATGAAATCATATTCGATTGCGTAGGCAGGCCGCATTATCTCTGCGTATTCCAGCCCCGGGATCGAGTGAATCAAATTGAGCTGAATTTCAACCGGAAGCGAATTGCCCGTGCCGCTGGCATATATCTCCTCAGTATCCAAACCCTCAGGCTCAAGTATGATCTGATGAAAATCCTTGAGCGGAAACTTCATCACCTTGTCTTCCAGTGACGGGCAGTAGCGCGCCGAAACACCCTGAATGGCGCCATTGTACAGTGGGGAAAGATGAATATGGCGGCGAATGAGATCGTGGGTCCGTTCGGCAGTGCGCCCGATGTAGCATGACGCCTGTGGTAGAGGCAGATTTTCGGTGAACAGTGAAAAAGGCCTCGGTTCGGGATCGCCTCGCTGTTCGCGAAAAGAGCCGAAATCGATACTCCGACGGAGGATTCGGGCCGGAGTCCCCGTTTTCATCCTGCCAAAAACAAACCCGAGATCCTGCAACTGGTCGGCAAGCGCGATGGACGGGAACTCGCCCGCCCTGCCCGACGGAATCCGGCTGTTCCCAATATGGATGAGCCCGTGCAGAAAAGTCCCTGTCGATACAACAACCGCCGCAGATTCGTAAAAAACCCCGAACTGGTCGATTATTCCCGATATCTTTCCATCCTCGATAAGCAGGGACTCGACCAGGGACTGCTTTAAGTCCAGATTTGGCTGAAGCTCCAATCTGTGCTTCATCGCTGTTCGATAGCGCACTTTGTCGTTCTGAGTCCGAGTGCCGCGAACGGCAGGTCCTTTTTTTGTGTTGAGCAAGCGGAACTGGATCGCGCTCTGGTCGGAAACCCTGGCCATCTCTCCCCCCAGCGCGTCGATTTCCCTCACCAGGTGGCCTTTGCCAATTCCGCCTATTGAAGGCGAACAGGGCATGTGGGCGACCGTATCCAGATAAATGGACATAACCAGAGTCTTGCAGCCCAGTCGCGCGGCGGCAAGCCCCGCCTCACAGCCGGCATGGCCTGCCCCTATCACTATCACGTCGTATTTTCCCGCCATTTCAAAACCGGACCTTAGCTCCAGACAATCGGGAAAAGTGAGCGAATAACCGGCCCCTTTTCGAGCACTCCCTTGTCGATGAAAACCATTACGTTTCTCTTACCAATCTTATATGCGGCACAATTTACGGTTTAATTTAGCATAATTCGTTTCACTAATACAATGTAATTAAGTTTAGATAAAGGATTTCCCGCAAAACCTCTTACTGATCTGTTTGCCTGTTGCTTGCCGCGAGCAGTCTTGCGATATTGCCGCCGATAATCTCCCCCTGCTGTTTGCCGGTGAGGTTCAGGCGCAGAATTTTGTGCAGCTCGAAGACGGGATCTCCGAAGGGAAAATCGGACCCGAACATCAACCTTTCACAACCACAGCGCGAGACATAGTCCCTGATGTCGCCGGCCGGCGCAAGGGCGGTGTCTGCATAAATGTTGGGCATTTCCCATATACCCTCGCGGCGGAAAAGGTCATATCCGCCGTTAAGCATTCCGCAGTGGGGAATGATCACATTTACTCCGGGGGCCAGTTCGTTTATGAAATAGAGCGTATTTTCAAATTCCTCTTCAAGGCAGACCGGCATGTTTCGCCTTCGGATTTCTGCGATCGCGGCCGCACAGTTGGGATCGTCATAATTATAGACCGGCTCTTCGGGATGCCTGTGCCATTTGATCCCCTTGTGGGCTGGGCTCAACTGCTCCACGGCAAAGTCATTCCAGATGAAAAAATATGGATATACTTCGAACTCAGATGTCGAGACTGAAAGAAGATACTCGTTTGACTCGGCTCTCCTGCGCCGCCATTCCCCGGTATCCCTGAAATGCGGATCATACCTGTCGTAGATTTCAATTACGGGAGCGAACATCACCGCCCCTCCTATACCGCTGCCTCCGATGTGCGCAATATAATCGTGAAGATCCTGCGGCGGGAAGGTATCCAGGCGGCCGCAATGGGCGTGAGAGTCGATTATCTTGAGGCTCATTGATCCTCTTTTGCACACCCTACAGACGGGAGGAGACCGGACCATAGGCCAGGCATTTGACCCAGTGGCCGGGCGATATCTCCTGGAGTTCGGGTGAAATCTTTTCGCATTCCGGTTCCGACTGAGGACAGCGCGGTTGAAAAATACAGAACTCCGGAAGCGCCGGCCCGGAAGGTTCCTTGGCCGCCTTCCACTGTTTTTTTGGGCGGTTGGGGTCCAGCAGCGGGATTGCTTCGAGCAACGCCCGAGTATAGGGATGGCCGGGGTTTCTGAACAGTTCCACGGCTTCTGCGACTTCGACGATTTGCCCGAGGTACATAACGGCAACCCGGTCGCTGATGTGACGCACGACCGACAGATCGTGCGAGATAAAAAGGTAGGTCAGTTTGAACTCCTGCTGCAAATCCTTGAGGAGGTTAATGACCTGTGCCTGTATGGAGACATCGAGTGCGGAAAGCGGCTCGTCGCAGATAACCAGTTCAGGGTGGAGAACCAGGGCGCGCGCTATTCCAATCCTCTGGCGCTGTCCGCCGCTGAACTCATGTGGATAGCGGTTGATGTGCTCGGGGCGAAGGCCAACCACCTCCATGATCCGGCGCACCGTTTCCTTTTGCTCGACAGGAGTGCCTATGTTATGTATGAGCAGACCTTCCCCGATAATGCGCCCAACGGTTTGCCTCGGATTAAGCGAAGAGTAAGGGTCCTGGAATATGATCTGCATGCGCCTCCTGACCAGATGCAGCTTTTCGCCGCGCACGGATGCGAGGTCTTGTCCGTCGAATAAAACCCGACCTTCCGTCGGAGGTTCAAGACCAAGAATCACCCTGCCCAAGGTGGATTTTCCGCATCCGCTCTCTCCCACGAGACCCAGTGTCTGACCTCGGCGGATCTCCAGATCGACTCCGTCCACGGCCTTGACAGTCCCGATTTCACGGCGAAAAAGCCCCTCGGTTATGGGATAGTATTTCTTGACCCCGCTAATTGTTAAAAGCTCCGATCCTTGAAGCAAGCACAACCCTCCTAATAGAGCCAGCAGCGCACAGGGTGACCTCCAGCCGGCGCGAGCAGATCAGGTTCTTCTCGAAAGCAGCGGTCAAAAGACCACGGGCATCTGGTGTTGAATTTGCATCCTGGCGGCAGTGCGAGCAGACTGGGAACGACTCCCGGGACCGGTTCGAGCCTGCTCCTGTCCTCGCCGATCACGCGGCTTGGCATCGAGCGCATCAGCCCCTGTGTGTAGGGGTGGAGCGGATTTTCGAAAAGCTCTTTTACGCCGGCGTGCTCCACGACCCGCCCGGTGTACATCACAAGGACCTGCTCGGCCATCTCGGCTATCACGCCAAGGTCATGGGTAATAAGCAAAATCGCCATACCGTGTGTTTGGCGCAGATCATCGAGAAGCGAAAGTATCTGTGCCTGGATGGTTACGTCCAGAGCAGTCGTAGGTTCATCCGCGATAATAAGGCGGGGATTGCAGGCTACCGCCATCGCTATCACGACACGCTGGCGCATGCCGCCGCTCATTTGATGCGGATAGTCCCTCATCCTGATTTCCGGCGATTGTATACCCACCCGGTGCAGAAGATCGGTTACCTGAAGGCGGGCCTCTTTTTTCGAAATCCGCTTGTGCCGCAACAGGACTTCGGCGATCTGGTCTTCGACCCGGAAAACGGGGTTGAGCGCAGTCATAGGCTCCTGGAAAATCATCGAGATTTCGTTTCCCCGTATCGATTGCATTTCATTTTCCGGAATCAAAAGAAGGTTTTCCCCCTGGAACCAGATCTCACCACCTGCCGTTACCCCAGGGGGAGGAACAAGGCGCAGAATGGAAAGGGCGCACACGCTTTTGCCGCATCCGGACTCGCCGACAATTCCCAGCACCTGTTTTTCGGACACCTTAAAGCTGACAGAATCCACCGCCCGCGCGATCCCCGCCTCGGTAAGGAAATATGTTTTCAAGTCTTTTACTTCGAGAAGAGCTGAATTCATCTATCTCCAATGCCGCATCATTTTGATGAGGGGCTTTCAAGCAATCCCAACAAGTATAGTTATCGCCGGTTTTTTTAACAAGTATCTGTTTCGAAAGCAAAAATGAGTTCACGAAAGACGGCCGTAAAACCGGTTACAAAAATTGTCCGGTATGGCTTAGCGCGCACAAATCGTAACCGATGTGCGCAAAAATCGTAACCTTCAAGTTCGAGACTTTGCGAACTGGGAAGATTTAACAGTAATATTAACGCCTTAAGCAATGGTACGTTTATTGCCAAGCCTAATATGGCGCTCGCTTAACACCGAGCCGAATATTCCCTGCGAGAGGAAGAAGATGACAAGCAAACTAAGTAATGCTGTAACCGATGTATCAGCCGAGGATCCCGAAATCCAGCCAGACCTGGTGGGAATCGCGGATTCGGCTTCCCCGGCTTTGGATAGAGGGGTGAGCAGGTTTTTGCGGCCCGGCGCCAAACTGGAGGCTGCAAATTCAAAGAAATTTAAACATGCCGGAGATCTTCTCCGATTTCCGGAAGAAAAACCCGCACTGCGGCCGTTTTTCGAAAAACCGAAGCCGAGTGGTATCGCCGAGTTCTACCTCGATCCTCCAAGGCATATTGCAGTCCGGGAAGGCGTCCGGACTGTCGTAAAGGGAAAGTTCATCTACGTCGGCGATGAGAAATTCTACATCCGCGGGGTAACCTACGGTCCTTTCAGGCCTGACGACGATGGTTGTCAATACCACGATCCTGGCACAGTTGACCGGGATTTCGCGCAAATGGCCGCAAACGGCATAAATGCGGTCAGAACCTACACCGTGCCTCCCAGGTGGCTTCTTGATATAGCGCTCAAACATAACCTGCGCGTCATGATAGGGTTGCCATGGGAAGAGCACATTACTTTTCTCGATGATAGAAAACTGGCGAAAAATATCGAGCAACGGGTGCGCGAAGGCGTTAAGGCTTGCGCCCGGCATGCCGCCGTGCTCTGCTTTACGATTGGCAACGAGATTCCCTCATCGATTGTGCGCTGGCACGGGCGGCGGCGCATAGAATCCTTCCTGGAGCGGCTATACAAGGCAGTAAAAGAGGTTGACCCGGAAGCCCTGGTTACTTACGTGAACTTTCCCACGACCGAATACCTGGAGCTTCCCTTCATCGATTTCGTTTCGTTCAATGTATATCTGGAGACCAGGGAGAAGCTCGAAGGTTACCTGGCGCGTCTCCAGAACCTTGCGGGTGAAAAGCCGCTGGTCATGGCTGAAATCGGCCTGGACAGCATGCGAAACGGCCGGGACGCTCAGGCTTCGACGCTGGAATGGCAGATCAGGTCAACTTTTGCGACCGGGTGTTCAGGTATTTTCGTCTTTTCCTGGACCGATGAATGGCACAGGGGTGGCTTTGATATCGAAGACTGGGGGTTCGGCCTGACCGACCGAAACCGCAACCCCAAGCCCTCGCTGGTAAGCGTCAGCAAGGCTTACGCCCAGGTCCCCTTCCCTGCCGATCTGAACTGGCCGAGCATTTCGGTTGTCGTCTGCACTTACAACGGGCATCGGACCATCCGCGACTGCCTGAAAGGCCTCAGAAGGGTCGATTATCCCAACTTCGAGGTAATCGTCGTAAACGACGGTTCCATTGACGGTACCGAGATAATAGCAAAAGAGTACGGCTTCAGGGTGATTTCCATTCCGAACGGCGGCCTCAGTAACGCCCGCAATGTCGGAATGCGCGCCTCAAAGGGCGAGATTGTCGCATATATCGATGACGACGCTGTTCCCGACCCGCAGTGGCTTACCTATCTTGCGGCGACTTTTCTTTCTACGGATCACGTTGGGGTTGGCGGCCCGAATATCCCGCCCGCCGATGACGGTCCCATAGCCGAATGCGTTGCAAACGCCCCTGGAGGGCCAGTTCAAGTTCTTCTGACCGACCAGGAGGCCGAGCACATTCCCGGCTGCAACATGGCGTTCCGCAAAGCCGCTTTGGAGGCCATCGGCGGTTTCGACGCGCAGTTCCGGATCGCCGGAGACGACGTCGATCTTTGCTGGCGGCTTCAGAAGCATGGATGGACGCTCGGTTTCAATCCAGCAGCAATGGTGTGGCACCATCGCCGCAATTCCGTTAAAAGCTATTGGAAACAACAGTTGAACTACGGGAAAGCGGAAGGTTGCCTGGAGCGCAAATGGCCTGAAAAATACAATGCCGCCGGCCATGTCCCCTGGGCCGGAAGGATCTATTTTAAAGGTTTTGAACAGCTTCTGGGCTGCTTCCGGGGCAGAATCTATCAGGGCACATGGGGCAGCGCCCTGTTTCAATCGATCTACCAGCCCGCCCCCAGCCTTCTGTGGTCGCTGCCACTCATGCCCGAGTGGATTGTCATAGTGGCGGCCCTTGGCTTCTTTTCGCTTCTGGGAATGGAGTGGACTCCCCTTCTGCTCGCGCTTCCTCTTTTCCTTCTGGCCGCAGCACTGCCGGTAGCGCATGCGGTATCGTGCGCCTCCAGGCTGTCTTTCCTCCAATTCCCGGCCCCGCAGCGGCGCAGGCTAAAGGCGCTCACCGCTTTTCTCCATCTGATGCAGCCAATGGCGCGCCTGATCGGAAGGATCAAACTCGGTTTAACCCCCTGGCGCAGATGCGGCGTAGCCTCCGGTATAGCGCTCCCTCTGCCGTGGCCCAAGACCTTCACTATCTGGAGCCAACAGTGGCGCTCCCCTATTGCCTGGCTCGAATCGGTCGAGGAAGGGGTAAAAGCCCTGAGGACGGTCGTGGTGCGAGGCGGCGACTATGACGGCTGGGACCTCGAGCTGCGCGGAGGTATACTAGGTTCGGTTCGCGTGCTTATGGCCGTGGAAGAGCACGGCGGCGGAAATCAGTTCATCCGTGTAAAGAGCTGGCCTCGCTGCACCCCCGCCGGGATATTCATGACCCTGTTTTTCGCAGCCCTGGGGGCCGCTTCAGCCGCCGCTCATGCCTGGGTCGCCTGCGGAGTGCTCAATGCAATTGCCATCGTCTTGATGATGCGTGTTCTGATCGAGTGCTCCATGGCAATGTCAACGGTGAGCGAGGTGCTCGATCATAAGGAATAACAGAGGCGCCACATTTAAATACTCCGGAACTGAAGTGGAACTGTGAAACAGGTAGCCTGGAACTTTCACCGGGGGCTGGATTCGAAATCCGCCTCAACAACTGATCCGCATTTCAAAAAGTGGCGGCGTGGGTAACCGATCAAGATATAGGAGAGCTGTACGCGGAGTTTTCAGAGATAAGAAATCTTCGGGTAATCTGGACCAATCTTTCCAAAGTGGTCAACTGAAGTTTGCGATGCCTATTTATGGCATTCATTTTGTGATTCATTATCAGTTCTGCCGATTGGCAATGCACAATTAAGATTCGTACCGATCCTAATGAGTCTGTCATTTAGTCCCACCATAGTACCAGTTTCCCTTCCATAGAATGCATTATAAAACGAATGGTATAATGGTGCTCCTTTTATATTAAGACTGACCCTGGCTGGCATTAAGTATGGTGGAGCTTGCATCCATTCTGGTTTAAGGATACTAGTGTAAGCTTCTTCAGATACGAGATAATTGATAAGCTTGATAGCTAATTCTTTTTTGTGCCCGTTTAATTTGGAGTCAATAGCGAGTCCATCAACCCATCCTATGCCTTTATTCTTGGGGTTTTCGACAAAGTATGGAAGTCTCTTTACAGCTATATCATTGATTGACAAACAGCCGGATGTACTAGTGCAGTTATCGAGTGAATATTGAATTCCATAGGAAATTGATTCAGAATAACCAATGTAGGCGATGGACTTTCCAGAAATAAATGCCCTTGCATAGTAACCGGTTCGATCATGCAAGTCACGATTTCTGCAAAAACCATCAGGACATACGTCCAGTACGGTTGTTAATAATGATACAACCGATGGGCGTGGTGCATCTGATTCAAGAATGGACTTTTGAGCTGCTTCTAACCCGTCGATCTCTGAAAGAACTGTTAGATACCATTCTCCGAGAGTTGATTTGCCTTTCAGATCTATGAACAAAGACTGATTCCTGTTCTTTATGATTCTAAGCAACTCCGTCCAAGATTCAGCATCCTCTATTTCTTTATCACCTTTCTTAAAAAACAGAAAGTTGCCACATACCCAATGAGGGACCGCATAGATAGAGTTATTTCGAGTTACTGCCTTAATGGCTTCTTTATAGAAATCAACTGAAGGTAGGTCCAGTGGCACTATCTTACTTGAATTGGCTAGGTCTGCTAACATAATAGTATCTACTTCATACACGTCAGCCGATGCCTTTAGCAATCCTCCCGTGTAATAAGTTGATAATAAATCCCGATCATCTACTAGCTCAAGATTAACACCAGGATTATCTCTCTCGAAGCTAGCTTCTATTGTTTGGAAGAGGGCTAGCCTATTTGGTACAAATGGGTATAGCAAAACCCGTAATGTAGTTATCTCATTCCCGTTGGAGAATGTGGGAATCGAAACCAGGCACCCTATGGTAATGAGTATAGCCATCCACGCTATAAATGTTTTTTTAAGCATCGTAGGGATCCTTTCGTTTTGCTTTACACACAGTGAAACAAGGGTAGAGTAGAGAGCAGGCGTTGTGCCTGCCCTCTACTCTACCCATTCTCTTACTGCGGAAACCTCTGGGCCAATGGCTCCCAGTCGACGCACTTTCATGCTCATCTCCCTTCAAAGTCTCTCGCACAAACGAAGTGAGCTTGTATCCTTGATGTAGAGCGCGGTCCAAAGGGACCGCAGGCGATCAAGGTCATTAAGTTAGATTAACAAGCCGCCTCCCCGATTCAGCCGAGAAGGGTCGAAAGGATTACTTCCGGCCCCTGTAAAAACACAAAAGTTAAAATGGCCGTGAGACTTGGAATCTTGTCCCTTTGCCCACGCCTCCATACAATCTTCTGACCCCGGTTCGGGTATTGCACGGCGTGAGTCGGCTTCCGGCCACGCGAGTCATTCGTCCTCGATTCTACGACAGTTCAGCTTTGGTGAGGATGTTCCGAAGCGTGACCTTGTCCTCTTCCGGTAGCGGCATCAGCGGCGAACGCACCGGCCCACCATAGTAGCCCAGCAGGTCCATGGCTGCTTTCAGACCCGGCACGCCAAAGCGAGAGGTCACCGCAGTATTGGCCTCAATCAGCGGCAGTTGAATCTCGCGCGCTTTCATTGTGTTGCCCTGGCAAAAACATTTCCACAGGCACGTCAATCTAGCGGCGGCAATGTTTGCCAGCGCACACACGCCTCCGACCGCGCCCACAGCCAGCGCCCCCAGCAGGAAACCTGCCGACCCGGCCAGGATTTGAAAATCCTCAGCCCGCGTCTCGTGCGCCATGTAACCGATCTTGGTG
This sequence comes from Syntrophobacteraceae bacterium, assembly GCA_049520035.1. Classification (GTDB taxonomy): domain Bacteria; phylum Desulfobacterota; class Syntrophobacteria; order Syntrophobacterales; family Syntrophobacteraceae; genus SbD1. Next base: position 21,319 of record JBEKQE010000057.1, read on the forward strand.
ACGTCTCCGCCGCTGTCCTTCATGCCGATGATGTTGGGGTGTTTGGCGAGACTGATGGCGACTTGTGCCGGCAAGTCGAGGCCCGTGTTGGCTGGGACGCTATACAGCACCACCGGGATGGGCGAGGCGTCGGCCACCTGGCGATAGTGTTGCTCCAAGGCAGCAGCCGTCATTCGACCCCGGTAATAACAGGGCGTCACCACAAGGGCGACGTCCGCGCCGGCCTGGGCCATGCGGCGGGTCAAGTCAATCGTCTCATGAGTGGACTCCATCCCCGATCCGGCGATCAGCATCCCGTCGCCAGGGATGACTTGCCGGGCAGCCCGAATGAGTTCCACTCGTTCGTCGAGCGTGAGGTAGGTGTATTCGCCGTTTGACCCGCACACCACGTACCCGGCGAGCGGTTCTTGGTTCCAGCGGTTCAGGTTGGATTGCAAGTGGTCATAGTCAACTTGCCAGTCAGCCTTGAATGGCGTTGGGATCGGTGGAAAGATTCCCGCGAGTGAACGATTCGGCATAGGCCTCTCCCTTTTTTGAGGAAAAAGCCCTCCAGGAACTCTGGAGGCTTTAATTCAAATGCACGGCTTGGCGCCGCCGCTTGCGGCCAAAAGGTCTGAACTTTATTCTAGTTGCTCTCGCGCTTCTGAGCAGGCTCACGACTGGGAGTTAGCACTCACGCGCGGGTAGAGAATCACCACTTCGACCGACGGGCGTTTTGAATCTTTGACCCAGATCTCCTCAAAGAAAGTATGGATATCTTCTCAACATCGTGACTTCTGCCCTTGTGGAGGAGCAGTACGAAAATGATCTCAACATGGTGAATTATTGGGACCTCGAGATTTCAAGGACCAGGAGAAACTTTTGGCCATTGGAATTCCATTGAATGGAAACCGATGCGCCAAGCGGATGTCGCAGCCTCACGTGACATCTTTCAATCTGGAGCAACTTGAAGAGCCGCTCATATGAGCACCCGTGTGGAGCTGCATAAAAACAGGCGCCACAAGGGGCCACAAGACTTCGGGACCGGCTTGTGTGCGCAGCACGGGGCACACGCGTCAGTCGTCTTAATCATGCCATTCGACAGTCCTTCAGACGGTCACCACGATCTTCCCTTTTTGTTGGTTGGATTCCATGTACTGGTGGGCTTCAACAATGCTTTCCAGTAGGAAAGTGCGGTCGATGATGGGTTTGAGCGCACCGGCTTCGATCCCGTTATAGATGAATCGTTTGCCGCGAGCAAGCCTCTCGGGCTCCCTGACAATCTCAAACATGGTGTAACCTCGCACTGTTAAACCCTTGGCCAGCGCTGAGAACAAAGGGAAGGTGGTTGGAGACGTCGACAATGCACCGTATTCAAAGATACTCGCACCAGGAGCGGCAGCTTCGGCAAGTTTTCCCAGTAAAGGTCCGGCTATGGGATCAAAGACCAAGCTGACGCCTTTTCCTGAAGTAATGGCCATCACGCTTTCAACCAGATCTTCTTCCTCAGTCACTATGACGTGATCTGCCCCTGCGCCCATGATAAAAGATTTCTTTACGGCGCCGCGAGTGACGGCGATGGCGAACGCCCCGGCAGACTTTGTGATCTGAATGGCGGCCAGTGCCACGCTACTGCTCCCCGCGGTGATCAACACGGATGCATCTTTTTGTAATTGACCGAATTCAATAAGCGCACCGAAAGCGGTTAGATACTGCATCCAGATCGCAGCCCCTTCGACTGGCGATAGACTATCCGGATAGTGAGCCACGGCGTGGGCCGGAACGACCGCGCTCTCACCGTAGACCCCATAAGTCCCCATCGAAAAGGAGGGTATGGTGCTCACTCGGTCGCCAATTTGGATACCGCTGACGCCGGGCCCCACTGCGTCTACGATCCCTGCTGCTTCATAGCCGAGTCGTGAGGGCAGCTCTGGGTTTTCCAGGTACTGTCCCTGCCGGAACATGACTTCGGCGCGGTTTAGGCCAATGGATTCAACCGCCAGACGAACCTCGCCCTCTCCCGGCTCCACGAGAGGTAATTCCTCGACCTTAAGTACCTCGGCTCCTCCCGTTTCGTAAAAACGAACGATCTTTGGCATAGCGCTTCTCCCGTTGTTGTTTAAATTTTATGATAAGGCTACCCAACCACATTGTCATCATACGGGGTGACCAGGCTCGCTGATCATCAAGGCTTGCCAATACAGTTACCCACCCGGGAGTGAATTTCCATTCCCACATGAAATGGATCTCATGAGTTCCTCGGCCGGCCAGGAGAGAAACGACAAGATCCCCGCAACCCGTGAGTGGGATATTTAAAACTTTCTTGAATGAAGGCATCCCGCGCACGCCCAAAGCGGATGACTTCCGCCTAAAGGCGGTAAGAGGAATGACCAGATTAAGGCCAGATTAAGACCAGATTAGACACGTCGAGCGGTCGCCTTCCGCGCTACGCGGGATACCTGCCGCCGGAAGACGACGCAAGGGACGAGACCGACTTTCGCCGATGCCTTGCAATTCTTAGGGAAAAATTGGATGAAGGCGTGAGATTTCGCCTCAGGGCCGAGGTTCCCGTGGGCGTCTATCTAAACGCCGGCATCGATTCGGCGATCGTCGCGACCACGGTCACCAAATACCACCATGAAAAGGTGATGGCATTGAACATCTCCTTCCCGGAGAACGAGGCATTCGACGAAAGCCGGCCGGCCCGAGAGATGGCGGAGAAGATCGGGGCGGAGTTCCACTCCGTCGAGTGCGACCCTGAAACACTCCTGGAAAAAGTGAAGGATTGTATCTGGGTGACGGAGATGCTTTGCCACAACTTCCACGGTGTCGGGATGTTCACGTTGTCCCGTCTGGCCCGCAAACACGTAAAGGTCGTCCTCAGAGGGGAGGGAGCGAAAGAACTGGAGTTTCTGTTGAGTTAGCGGCGTTAGGCCCGACCCCTTTTGAGTTTTGACTCACTATTCTTGCCCATTGCCGTTGTCATCATCATCCTGATCGTTATAATTGAACTCCACTTTGCTCTGGATAACGACCTCGTCCATAACTTCCTGCAGTCGACCCGACCTGACTACTTGGTCAAAAGCGCGAACAAGGTCATTCACATTGATGATTTCCTCGACAGCCTTCATGTAAGATTCAACGATAACCTCGATTTTGTATTTCGCCACCGCCTGCATGCGAATAGCTGCGCGTATTTGTTCTGCGTTCTCTGTGGACTTCACCACAAATGTTATAGGGAAACGTTGAACTTTGTCGATGTCAAGAAAGTATTTATTCGCATCGATTGTCTCTGTTACTTGAAAGAAACGTCCAAGTGGTTTCATCACGAAGTCGATGCCACCGTCATTGGCGTTAGTACGGCCTGTCTTATAGAGAACAAGGACTTCTTCAGCCACATTATCCCTTGTTTGACCAATCCAGATCGTTTCCTGACCATACTTGGCCTTTAGCACCGCATAGCTGACTATTTCAAAAACGCGTGCATCAATGTTTGGTTGGAGCTGTTGGATCACGAAACCGACCGCCTGCTTTGGGTTCTTTTTGCCGAGTTGTGCAATTTGCCGACATGTTTCAAGAAACCCCTCAAAGGCTGCCTTCTTGGTAGCCACATACGCATCGATAATGTGAATAATAGCTGGGGCAATATTATAGATGTGATCTTTGCCATTCTTGCGTCGAATTTGAATCAACAAAAGGTCTTCGTGCACCCAATATCGTTGTGCCTGGACATCTCGCACGATTGGAGGCTTACCGACCATCGGATAAAACTTCTTGAATTCGTCATTGAGGCGTGAGTTCAGTGCGTGATTTTGCAGTTTCGCCCCGAAGGGCAACTCACGCTGGCGCCTAAATAAATCAGTAAACCTGGCCCCCTCGTATTTTGCATATGGAACGGCGGCTTTACCATCAGGAAAACCCTTCTTCAAATAATCCTCAACCACCACGTACAAGGCGTAGTGATTCGCGAAAGCTCCCCGAGCCTTCGAACCTCGGTTGGCAGCTTTCGTTTTGCTATTTAAATAGCCTAGTGTCCATCCGGAAACCCCGGTTTTGATATTTGTGCGACTAGCTCAAGCGTTGACATTATGAGCAGATTATGACCGGATTGTGCATAAAATTCTTGTACTTTGGGGCTGTGTCAATGAT
>JBEKQE010000058.1:0-33081 GCA_049520035.1 Syntrophobacteraceae bacterium
CAGCCGGTATCGAAACCTGGCCGCGCGCCGTCACTTTCGCTTTCATACCAGTGTTCTCCTTTCATGCCATTTCTAATTTACATGATGTTTGAGTATAAATCGTGTCTGTAACATTTGTCAAGCACCCCGGAGGCCCCTAGGGCCGACAGGGCGATGGGGAGACGCGGTGACGCGGTGAGGGTTTTGTCCCTGTGTCTCCGCGTCCACTCCCTGTCCGGACCATGTCCCGTCTCTGTGGTGAACGGGCACCTTTTCGGGAAGTCCCATCGTACTGACTATCCCAGGCTTGAAATTCATGGCGATTTCTATCATAGTGGACTTGCCGGCGTTACTCGGTAAGTACAGATTGTATAAACTGGAATGCTCTCAAACCTGATAAAGACCGAAATCGCATGGAATGACAGGCGCCATTACCGCGGAAAGGTGAGCATTGATCCTCGTGGCCTTCTGGTCCCCGGACCACGGTCCGTCTCCTTCGTGTTCTTCGTGACCCGAAAAGGTCCTCGAATCACGAACAGACATCAGGCTGAAACGTGAAGACCTGAAAACCCAATCGTGATACGAAGAACGCCGCCGTGGAAGGTGACGCTACCATCTAGCATAAGGGAGACCCCGGTCTGAAAGTGAAAAAGTTTGTAATTTGCGCCCTCTGTCTTGTTGGAAGCCTGTTGGTGCTGTCTGCCTTTAAAACAGCCCGGGACCTCCAACCTATGCCCGCGACTCTTTTGTTCGGCGACTCGGGGGTAAGGAAGCCCCAGCTTGTCGACCGAATCGGCAATCCGCTGTCGATCAGCTATCAGAACAGGTGGAGCGTTCAAACGGTCACCTTGCACGAAATCCCGGCGCTTCTGCGAAATGCGTTTATCGAGTCGGAGGACAGGCGTTTTTTGAACCACAGCGGGGTGGACTGGCCGGCCCGCATGCACGCCCTGGCCCAAGACCTGCGGGCCATGAAAGGGGTGCGGGGAGCAAGCACTATCACAGAACAGGTCGTCCGCATGCTTCACCCGCGGCCGCGAACCGTATGGTCCAGATGGCTCGAAGGGATCGAGGCGGCGCGTCTCGAGAAGCGTTTTTCAAAAAGCGAGATCCTGGAGTTCTACCTCAATCAGGTCCCGTACGGACATCAGAGGCGGGGGGTCGTCGAAGCGGCCCGGTTCTATTTCGACCGCGATCCCGCAACTCTGAATGTCAAGGAAAGCCTTGCGCTGGCGGTCCTCGTGCGGGCCCCTTCAGGTCTCGATCTGAAACAACGGCACAGGTCTCTTGAAAAGCGGCTCTCGAAGCTCGCGGCACATATGCGCGACAAGGGCCTGCTCAGTGAAGCGCAATATCGGACCGCTCTTTCGGAGGGCTTTGAATTCGCTCATTCCAAAAGAGTAATCGAAGCGCCTCAATTCGTTCACTATGTATTCGATACCACCGGGGCCGAGGTATTGAAGTCCAGTGGCATTGTAACGACCAGCCTTGATGGGCGCGTACACCAAAAAGTCCGGCAAATCCTGTGGAACCGCCTCCAGGCGCTGAGATCGAGCGACGTGGGCGATGGGGCGGCCCTCGTCGTTGACAATCGAACCGGCGAGGTGCTTGCATGGGTGAGCGAAAGCATTTCAGCCGGAGAATCACAAGGGTGGGTGGATGCAGTCACGGTGCGCAGGCAGCCGGGTTCCACCTTGAAACCGTTTCTTTACGCCCTTGCGCTGGAAATGGGATGGACTGCGGCAACCTTGATAGAAGATTCTCCTCTTTCTGAAGCTGCCGGTTCGGGTCTGCACACTTTCCACAATTACAGCAGGATTTATTACGGTCCGCTTCGGCTGCGGGTTGCGCTTGGAAATTCGCTGAATACGCCGGCCGTCAGGACAATCCAATTCACAGGGACCCAACGGTTTCTCCAGTGGCTGCGCTCGCTGGGTATATCGGGTCTCAATAAATCGGCTGACTTCTACGGACATGGCCTCGCTCTGGGAGATGGCGAAGTGAGCCTCTTCGAACTGGTGCAGGCTTACTCGGCCCTGGCGCGCCACGGAGCCTTCCGGCCGCTGCGCACTCTGTGCGAACGCCGCCTTCCCTCCGACGAAATACGTCCGGTGATCGGTCCGAGCACGGCGGCAATAATTGCCGACATACTATCGGACCCCCAGGCGAGGCGCCTTGAATTCGGAGAAGGCCACCTCCTGCGCTTTCCGGTCCAGACAGCCGTAAAAACAGGGACTTCCTCGGACCATCGGGATTGCTGGGCAGTCGGTTTTACCGAACGATACACTGCCGGCGTGTGGATGGGCAATCTCGACCACCGGCCAACCAGGGGAGTAACCGGAGCCATCGGCCCGGCGCTCGTTCTTCGGGCCGTCTTCGCGGAACTGAACCGTGACGCTGAAACAGGCCCCTTTTCAGGGTGGCCCGGCGTGCAGTCAGTGAGCATATGCGCAGTGAGCGGAATGCTTGCAGGCCCCGACTGTCCGCGTATGGACGAAAAGTTCGAGCCGGGCAAAGTCCCCGTTGAAGTATGTTCACTTCATTCGTGCCGGGCCGAAAGCAGCGATGCGGGGCTGGAACCTGTCCCCGCCCACCCGGCATCGAGCAGCCGGCATCCGGTATCCGGCATTCAGTTGCTCCAGCCCACCCCCGGTCTTCAAATCGCCATGGACCCCCGGATTCCCGCTGAACTTCAGGCGTTCGCCTTTAGAATCTCTAAAAATATCCAGCCTGCGAGAGTCCAGTGGGTCCTGAACGGAAAACTGGCAGGCGAGACCGGAAAAGATGAGCATCAGTTCTTATGGCCGCTTTCCCGAGGCGAATACATCGTACAGGCCAGGGTGTGGCGTGGCGGCCAAACTGAGCCGGTCGAAACCTCCCAGGTGGCGTTCATGGTGAAATGATGCCCTCAGGCATCGGCGCACCTGCCTGCCTGGATATATACTTTTCAAATCTCTTTTGGGAGGGAGTTGAGAGTAGATGAACGAAAAGCTGTTTGACCCGAGAATGCATTCGGCAGAGCACATTATAAATCAAACCATGATTCGGATGTTTGGCTGTAAGCGGTGCTTCAGTGCGCATATCGAAAAGAAAAAATCAAAAGTCGATTATCACTTTGAGCGGAACTTGCCGGCAATAGAAGTCGAACAACTTCAAAATAGAGTAAACAACATCATTGAGGCCGATTTGCCTGTTTCGGAAGAATTCATCTCGAGACATGAGGCTGAAAGGGCCTTCAATCTGGATCGGCTGCCGGATACGGTCTGCGATACAATTCGAATAGTCAGGATAGGCGACTATGACGCCTGCCCATGTATAGGCCCGCATGTAAAATCAACAAAAGAACTTGGCCGGTTCCGGGTGATATCGGCCAGCTTCGATCAGGGAGTATTGCGAATAAGATTTAAGCTGGAAGCCTGACCCGAGGGGGTCAGATACTCCCCGATTGCGGACGGTCAAGAGCCACACGCATTCGCTAGAGTTCGGTAAAACCCTTAAGTTGACGGCTGCCGCGCGTTAATCATGAGACTTTTTCCACTCTCTCGTCAGTTCTTGTGCACGCGAAACCTCTTGAGCGGCCATTTTACCGGTAAGCAAGCCACGCGATGCGATTGCATTTTCTTCGCCTTGTTCTGCGGCGAGGCTCAACCACATATAGGCAAGGACGTAATTCCGGTCCACCCCGTTTCCATCGGCATACATGAGGCCGATCCTGAACTGAGACTCGGCAAGTCCTTTTTCCGCCGCTTTGCGAAACCACTTGGCCGCCTCGCCGGCGCTCTGCTCACAACCCCATCCGCGCTCATACATGACACCTAGATTGTGTTGCGCGGAGGCAATACCACCCCGGGCTGCTTTGCGGAAATAGGCAACCGCCTCCACGTAATCGGGAGGACCACCTTTGCCCTCATAGTACATTTGTCCCAATAAAAATTGTGCAATCGCTTCACCCCGTCCGGCAGCCCTGGAAAAGGAGCGCGCAGCCTCGGTGTAGTCACAGGGCGCCCCGAGTCCAGTGTAGTACATGAACCCCAGATGAAACAGGGCCTTCGAGTTTCCTTTCGCGGCAGCCCTGCTAAGCCATTTGAAGGCTGCATTATAATCTGCAGCCACACCCTCGCCGTTCAGGTACATATACCCTATATAATATTGGGCCTTAACATTCCCTCGCTCCGCCATCTGCGCGAATTTCCTGAAAGCGCAGGCATAGTCCCCACGCCTGTAAGCCTTGAGCCCTTCGGTTATGTTCCCGCGGCACTCGGGCGGCACTATCCACAATATTGACAGAAGACATACGACAGCAAGAACCACGGCGGAAACTCGGCAGTTCCGAGACCTCATGGCCGCCTCGCGGAGCGTCGAGACCTTGACTGTGGGGCCTCCGGCGCCTGTTCGCCGGATGACCTATCCGGGCCACCCGCTAAGTGCCTTTGCCTGCTTTTCTTCACAACGGGTCGGCGAATCATCTATTTTGATCAAGGAACGGAGTGAGAAACACTTGGAACGTCGCCCGGTTCTTTCTTTGGGGATTTTGTCGAACCGGCAGGCCCTGAAGCGCCCTGGGAATGAAGGGCCGCCTGGGCCTTTTTGAGATTTTCAGTCGCCTGTGCGTAGAACGTGGGCCTTAGTTGAATCGCTCTCTCAAAGGCGCGCATGGCCTTTTCGTAGTCGCCCTGCTGCAGATGAAAGGAGCCGAGATTGTTATAAGCCTGGGCTTCGTCACCCGAACGCTTGAAGGCCTCGACAGCTTCCGGATCTCTCCCAAGCTGGCATAGGGCCAATCCCAGGTTGTTCCCCACCTGCGGGTCTGAATAGCCTCTTTTGATGGCGTCCTCGAATGCCGCAACCGCCTTTTCCCACTCTCCCTGCAGTGACCAGGACACTCCCAGGTTATTATAGACAGCCCCCCACTCAGGTTTTAGGGAAATAGCAGCCTGGTACTGCTCGACGGCAAGGTCGGGACGTTGTTTGTAATCATAGATAATCCCCAGGAAATTGTGCGACAGCCAAAGCTTCCCATCGGACTTTAAGGCAAGCTGAAACTCTTTTTCCGCTTCATCGGAACGCTTCAACTTGTAAAGCGCCTCGCCGGCGCCCTGATGAATAAGAGCATTGCCGGGTTCCCTCTTCAGCGCCTCCTGAAAATCCCCCAGCGCTTCGATAGAGCGGCCCTTCACGAGGAAAACCATGCCCCTCTTGTAGAGCAGGCGGCTATTGCCCGGCTTCTTCTGGAGCAGCTTGTCGTATTGTATGAAACCTTTTTCGAGGTTCCCCTGCTGGACGAAGCTGTCTCCCAGTCTTTCATAGTCCTCGTCGGTCATTTCCGGGAGCTTTTTCGGCGAGACAAGCTCTTCGGGAATCCTCTTCTGTTGCTGGATCTGCTTGGAATAGTCGCTCTGACCCGTAGCGGGTGAATTATTGGATTTATTGGACGCGCATCCAAAAGCCTCGAATGCGATCAATGCGAGAACTGTGAACCCGACAAAAATCTTCCGCACCTCGGCGCCCGAGGCTGGCGTCAGCAAAGACCACACGAAAATCCCCCCTGCCCCCCTTTTTGAAGGGGGGGGATTTTGGCGCCCCCTTTTGGAAAGGGGGGAAACAGCGCACACCCTTGGCGACCTTGTGATCATATACATCTATAGGCTCCGATAATCTCCGACCTGACTATTTGGGGACCTGGCTTAAAAATACGCGAAAAATTCTAATGGCCCCGGGCCCAATGATCGTTATAAAGATGGACGGAAAGATGAAAAAGACCAGAGGCATGAGCATTTTAACCGGGAGCTTCGCCGCTATCTCTTCCGCTTTCTGCGCCCTTTTAGTTCTGAAGGAGTCCGAATAGATCCTCAGGGATTGGGCAATGCTGGTGCCGAATTTCTCGGTCTGGATCAATAATGTTACCAGGCTGTTGAGGTCCTCGATGTCGGTTCGAAGCGAGAGGTTCTTCAACGCGTCCCGCTTTGCCTTGCCTGCCCTCATTTCCAGGTTGAACAGCCTGAATTCGTCGCTGATTGCCGGGCTGGTGATCCTGATTTCTTCTCCCACCCTGTAAATGGCCGCATCCAGCCCCATCCCAGCCTCGACGCAGACCACAAGAAGGTCGAGCGTATCGGGGAGCGCATCCCGGATTTCCTCTTTTCTGCGCGAGGTCTTCAGCTTCAGCCACAGATCAGGGATGTAGAAACCAGCCATCACGAGGCAAAGGCTCAATACAAGGGTTACGGAGGGCTTCGTCTGATTCAGGAACAGTGGTATCGAGAAAATAAAAACGGCGGGGAACAGGACGCCCATTACGTACTTCGCCCCCCAGAACACGAGAGGCGTGTTGTCACTCCGGATGCCCGCCCTGAGAAAAGCGAGACGCTTTCCTTTTGCATCCACCCTCTTATCGGCCCGGACAATCTTTCCCACCCTCCGGAGGACCCCGAGTATGGGGCTCAGGTAGCTTGCCTGCTCGTTCCCGGCGGTCTTGCCTCCTGGTTCTTGCAGTGTGAATTCTATTGGCTTGCTTTCGATCCTTTCTATCAGTCTCCTACGCTCGGCAACGTAACGCGAATAGAAATATATCGCCGTAAAGAAAAGCAAAAAAGAGGCGAAAATCATGGCGGCGGCAATAATCGGAAACGACTCTGATTCAGCCATTGTCAATCCCACACAAGTTGAGTGAACGGTGATGAGTGAACAGTGAGCAGAGAAAGGGGCTAAGAGGCAAAGGCGCTTTTTCTGTTCACCGCTCACTGCTCACTGCCCCATAAATTCACACCTTGATCTGTATCATCTTTCTCATAACGATGATTCCAAGCAGCATCATTACGAAACCCGCACCGATCATATACTTTCCAATCGGGTCCTCTGTAAGGACCGTCATATAATCCCTGTTCACAAGATAGATCACAAAGGCGATGAAAAACGGAAGCATGCAGAGGATAATTGCCGATGACTTCCCTTCCGAGCTGAGAACCCTGATCTTCCCGAGCAGTTTGAACCTCTCACGGACTACATGAGCAATGTTCTCGATAATCTCGGAGAGGTTTCCACCCGATTCGCGCTGGATGACAACCGAGACCACGAAGAACCTGAGATCGGGGCAATCGATCCTTGCGGCAAGGTTTTTCAAGGCCTCCGGGACTGCTACGCCAAAATTTATCTCATCCAGCGTTCTTTCGAATTCCGTTCCGATAGGGTCGTCAAATTCCTCGGAAACTATGCTGAGTCCTCCGGAAAAAGCCTGCCCGGCGCGAAGCGTCCGGGCAACCAGTTCGAGGGCCTCCGGAAACTGCCTTTCAAATTTTCTCATCCTCTGCTTTCTCTTGAGGAATACATAGGCAAATGGGACATATCCCAGAACAACCGCGAACAAAAGCGGCAAAATCCCCCCGCCATTTAACGCTGCCCGGCCGGCCATGTATCCGGCCAGGGCAAGAAGGGAGGAAAGGAGCAGGAAAAAGCCGATACTGTAATCGAGATTAGCCTGGATGATGAGATTGTCCAGCTTAATTATGCCGGGCATATGTGCAAGGATGCGATTGAACCATGCTATATCGCTGTATCGCCTCCTGCGAAGGATGTCGATGGATACAGGTTCGTAGGCTGTGGCAGGAAGTTTCTTGAGGCGCTTGCGGACAGTCTTGAGTTCGGGTCTCCTGAGGTTGACATAAGCATGGCGGAATGTCTCCATCAGGAATAGACAGACAATAAATATCGCGAGTACTATGATGATGTCCATTTTGGGCCTCTCATACCAAGTTGCGTTCAAGAACGTGCTAGAAGCGAGCATACGAAAGTAGTATAGCCCCTTGTGGGCGCTTGGAAGTGCGGACGGGCACAAGGCCCTATGCTACATCAACTTGAACGCAGCTACACTTCAAAATGCCTGCCCGGATCGAACATCCCTGCCTGGAATGGAATACCCATTATTTGGAATTTTTCGACAAATCTCGGCCTGATCCCTGTGGCCCGGAACCTCCCCTTCACCCTCCCGTCAGTGTCGACCCCGGTTTGGTCGAAAACAAATATTTCCTGCAGCGAGGTCACGTTGCCCTCCATGCCGGTGATTTCCTGGAGGCTGATGATTTTCCTCGTTCCGTCAGCCAGCCGGGTGATCTGGATGACGACATTGAGGGCTGAACTGATATATTTTCGCAAAAACTCGCTCGGTATATCGAGACCGGCCATGGCGACCATCGTTTCCACACGCATGAGAGCGTCCCTGGGCGAGTTGGCGTGAATGGTGGTCAGCGAACCGTCGTGTCCCGTATTCATCGCCTGGAGCATGTCGAAGGCTTCCTGACCCCTGACTTCTCCAACGATTATCCGATCCGGACGCATTCGCAGGGAGTTTCTGACAAGATCTCTCTGGTTGATTTCACCTTTGCCCTCTATATTTGCAGGCCGGGTCTCCAGGCGCACCACGTGCTCCTGTTTCAACTGGAGTTCGGCGGCGTCTTCGATAGTTATAATCCGCTCCTCCTCCGGGATGAACCGCGAGAGGGTATTGAGCAGGGTCGTCTTGCCGCTCCCGGTGCCGCCCGAGATCAAAACATTCAGCCTGGCCCGGACTATTCCCTTCAGAAGGTCCGCGATCTCCGGGGTCAAAGTCTTCAGGGTAATCAGGTCGCTCACCTCCAGCACGTCTCTGCCAAACCGGCGGATCGATACCACAGGCCCGTCAAGCGCAAGGGGCGGGATAATCGCATTGACCCTGGAACCGTCCGGCAGCCTGGCATCAACCATGGGAGAAGACTCATCGATCCTTCGGCCAACCGCTGAGACAATCTTATCTATAATCTTTCTGAGGTGGTTGTCGTCTTTAAATCTGGCTTCCGTGGTATAGAGCTTGCCGAAACGCTCGATATATATCTGTCGATAATTATTGACCAGAATATCGGAGATGGTAGGGTCCTGCAAAAACGGTTCGAGAGGCCCCAAGCCGAACACCTCGTGCTGGATTTCGGTGAAAAGCAGCTCCCTTTCATTCTGATTGAGAGGTACGCGCCCTTTGTCCTCGAGGAGCATCTGCTCTACGAGCCGTCTTATCTGAGGCTTGAGCACATCCGGATCGAGTGTGTCCAGCAGAGACAGGTCCATAAGGTCCAGCAGGCGGTCGTGTATCCGGGTCTTGAGTTCGTAATACTCATTCGGGACCTTGGACCGTATTCGCCCTTTCCTGGGCAGGGACCGTTGAGCATGAACGAGCGGTTTCGCCTGCGCTGCCGGGGTCTCTGAACTTTTAGACGATCGGCTGAAAAAATTCACCATTTCCTTGCTCCTGCAATGACAGTGAGCAGTGGAGAGTGAAGAGTGAGCAGTGGAGAGTGAGTAGTGAGAAGATACTTTCAGTGCACTGTTCATCGCTCACTTGTTTTTAAGATCCCCATCTCACCCTTCCCTGTCCCTTGTTCACTGCTCACTCTTCCCCGTTCACTCTTCACTGCTTTTAAAGACTTTGCTGAAAAATGACCCCTTCTTTTCTTCGATCTCTTTGTCCGACAAATCCATCGCAATCTGCCGAATGCTGCGGGCAACGGGCGACCTCATGCCCACTTCAGAAAGGCTCTTCCCCTGGTTGATCGCGGACATCGTTGTTCTAAAATCGTTGGGGACCGTCCAGGACACTTTCATCCGGACGCTTTCCTCAGCATCTTTCAACGAAATTGATCCGTCTTTCAGATATCGGTTGACGATAAGCCTGACAGTTTCGCCCGGCGTGAACCCGAGACCGTAGAGAACCCGCGTGAGCCTGTTAAGGTTGGTCAGGCATGGAACGCTCAATATGGAAGTAACGAGTACCGTATCGGACAACTCGAGGGCCCTGAGGGCGATATCGTCTGTGGTGTGCCCCGAGTCTATTACCGTATAGTCAAAGATCGACTTCATCAGCGCCAGCAGGTTTTCGATTATGTCCGAGGAGAGCTGATGGGTCCCGTTCAATTCCGTCGGGGAAGGCAGCACATAGATTCCTGAACTGTGCCGGTGAAGAACACTCATCAGGAACATGGCATCCAGGCGTGCTATATTCCTGGCAACCTCTCCCCAGTGAAAAGAGGGCTTTATGTCCAGGAAAAGGGGGACTTCCCCGAACAGCAGGTTCATATCGACCAGCGCAATTGACTGTCTCCTGTTGAGGTGAGCCAGGTTGACGGCGAGGTTTACCGCAATGGTAGTATTGCCGACACCACCTTTGCTCGCCACCACGTTTATAATTTTTCCGGTCCTCTCCGCTCTCACATTTTCCTTTGCCGTGTCCCGGCGCTGTTTGAAGTTCTCGAGGGCCTGCCGTACTTCCTGTTCGTTGACAGGCTGGGGGAAGAACTCCCTTATGCCCGCCCTCAAGGCCCGGACGAGCACCTTGGGGTCCTGCTGCGGCGCTGTAAGGAAGACCTCTCTTACCGTCCCCAGGCTGGAAAAGGACTGCACTATCTGGAATTCACGTTCAACGTCCTTCCCCAGTTCCAGTATGAGAAGCTCGAAGGGGCCGGCATCGCCAGAAGCATGAAGGCGAAATCCTTCCGTGGAACTTACGATGCGTCCAAGTGTGTCCCCCAACTCCTTCGATCTCACTTCAAGCCTTACAGGGATGACGTCATCGGCCATAATCGCTCCTCATGCCTCCCAACAACTCAGCTCATTCAAGTAAAATCCCACCCTTCCCCCATTTAAGAGAGGGAATCAAGGGCATGCCTTCCGCTGCGTAACCCCCTGAACGGTTACGTCAGTTCACGAGAACGGGGTACTTGGCCAAAATACCGAAATTTTGCCCGCCCGTCTCACCAATCGGTGCGTGAGACGTGCAGTCAGGAAAAAAATATACTGAAATTAGTCCCCTGAGTTAACACGGATAAATTTACTGCACTAATCAGTACAGGCAGTAGGATAGCTATAAGAATAATCGTCATACCAGATTCATCACGCTTAAAGGACAGCAACTTGCTTAGCAGGCTAGAATTGTTTGCCACTTTCTTCACCCCCTTGATAATGAGTGAGTTTGCCCGCCTCTGGCCGCCTCGCCATTTTTGCTTGTCCATGCGGCAGTGGACTCATGCTGCGATTGATTATCCAGACGCATTACAGTAGTGGCTGTAAGCGTCAGCGGGTTTTTAACGGACCCGTTTGTGAGAGTTATTAAACTTCCGGAAACCAGGAATTTATAAGGATACGAAACCGTCACCGATTGCATTAATCCGACCCCCTCATCATTTTGCTCCAGGGAACATGATATCGTCGGGGAAGCAGGCGGACTTGCGAAGTCGATGAGGTTAGTGGTCACATAAGTTGTCACATAATTTTGAACGTCGGAACACGCATGTTGCTGCGGTTGTCCTGAGGGGTTGATATAATACATGGCGGCGTATCGGGCGCCTTCACGGCTCGCGTTTGTGATAAATGCCTGGTCGTAAAGGATAAGGCCGAACTCGATGATTCCGAAAAGCAGTACAAAAAGAAGAGGCGCCACTAAGGCAAACTCGACCATCGAAGCGCCTCGCTCACTTCTTAATGTTGATCGTGCCTGCCCGGTTTCCTTCTGCCTGGTATACATCTCAATCTTCTCCTGCATCCGGAACGGGGACAAACTGATGCTAATGGGTAGACCCGCCCGGATTCTGGGTGACCGCAAACGACGTGAGGCCTCCGGACGGCGGCGGCAGGGGCTTAAAACTTTCAACATAATTTTTCATTATTTTTTCGGCTGCACGCCCGTCGATCCCCTCGACAGGCTCCAGGTTCGTTTCGGCGTCAGGGTTTAAAATCTGGCCGGCCATGGCCAGCGTGTATGCCTTGCCGAAATCGTTCCTCGGCGCGCACGTATAAGAAAAGCAATCAGGATTGCAGCAACCGGCAAGCGCCGAAGAGTTACAGGCGACGAGCAGAAATATAACCATTATTGCCGTTTTGTATTTCATCTTAGCCCCCCATTTTAGAACGCAATATCAATGCCGGCGTTGTGCCCCTTGATTGCTCGATATCTGATTACAGAAACTAGATATCGAAGCATGAACGGTCAAGGGTTTAAGGGCAGGTGAATGGGTGAATAGGTTTATAAATAGGTGAATGGGAAAGGCAGGTGAATTTGTGAAGGCTCTTCCGATTCGCCACCCGATTCTCCAACATTAATCCTCCCTTACAGGCCAGACTCCAACGGAGGAATTCAGGAATTTAGGGATTGATGGATTGATTCCTCAATTCTTTAATTCTTCAATTCCTCAATTCAACCTACTTAGGCAGAGCATGCCCGAAATCTCCTTCAAGTCCTGCCTTACTGTCCTGGCAGACCGGAGGAGGAGAAGCCTTTTGACAACCCTGCAACAAGCCCCTCAAAAAGAAATCAGTATCGCTGGGCTCGATATATCTATCGGTCGGAAGAGGCTGGTTCTTTAAATCTATGGGCTTCACCAGGTGCGGTGTAACAATGACTACCAGTTCCGTTTCGTTTCTCTGGAACTGGCTGCTCCGAAAAAGAGCGCCTAATACCGGGACATCTCCCAGGTAAGGGTACTTGCCGATCGTCTCCGTGATATTGTCCTGCAGAAGCCCCGCGATGGCAAAGCTCTGCCCGTCGCCAAGCTCTATGACCGTCGAAACATTACGTATCGTAAGCGCAGGGACTGTAGTACCCGAGATGGTCACCGCATTGGTATAGTCAAGCTCGGACACCCCGGGTTCGACTATCATGCTGATCCTGTTGTCATCGAGCACGGTCGGAGTAAACGAAAGGCTCACCCCGTAAGGCTTATACTCTATGCCCACCGTGCCGAGGCCCTGGGGAACGGGTACGGGAAATTCGCCTCCGGCCAGGAACTTTGCTTTCTGCCCGCTAAGCGCCATGAGCGTCGGTTCGGCAAGCACCTTCACCAGGCCGTCTTCCTTGAGCGCGTCAAGGAAAGCGGTAACATTCGTTTTCCCCCCGCCGATCTGGAAAAGAGCGTTGGTGTTTGGCGCAAAATTAAGAGGGAGCGCACCGATCAGGGGGCTTCCGACAGAGAGGGGGTTTTGAATCGTTGCGACGTTTCCAAGCAGGCCGGACCCGATGCTCCCTTTCACAGCGGACACAAAGTTGATCGACAAGTGCTTCGTCAAGGTCCGCTGCATCTCGGCTACGCGTACCTCCAGCATAATCTGATGGACCCCGGTGACCCGGACCATATTTATGACCTTTTTTTCCCCCCCGTATGCCTCGGCCAGCGCCAGGACCTGAGAAAGGACAGCGGTGCTCGAAACGGTCCCGGCCAGGGTCAGCGAATCGTGGCTGGCGCTGATTCGCACGCCTTTTTCCTCCGGAAAGAGACGTTGTATCTTTTCCTTTATACTCGAAACGTCCGGCGCGACCTCTATGTCATAGACGGCGGCAACTTTGTCTTCAGCCTGCAGGGTTATGTTGGTTACGCCGGAAGCGACTCCGAAAACATACACCTGCTTGGGGAAACCTGGAACCACCTTCACCGTGGCCACCTTCTCGTCGCCCGAGAAAACCCCCGAAATGTCGGCATCGCTCCTGATAATGACGGATTTTCCGGCCTCCAGGTTGATCTTTCTCCCCTTCCCGGAGATTACCTCGACACCGGCCCCCCAGCACCCGGCGTAAAAGACCATCACCAGGGCAAAAGCCGCCAAAAACAGCTTTGTTTTACCTACTCTCGAACCGAAACGGCTGCACATTTCCTGCCCCTCCTCCCCGAAGGTTTTACCTCCCCTCTAAACCGGTATCGCCCCAAGCCCCTTTAAAACCACTCAATTGGATTTTTTGGCCCATTGATTACGAATATCTTGGAGACTCTTCTCTCCGGCGCTTCGACCTTCGGCTCCATTTTGGCCGCAGGCTCCGAAACCTTCTGCATGCGCGGCCGATAGGCTTCCAGCAGGTCTGGGACCGTTGAGCCGAGCGTTAGGACCGTATTTTTGTCCGTAACATTGCGCAGGGCGAAATGAAGCTTTCCCTGGACTGCGGCAAGCGACAGCTGCTCGCCCTGCTCCGGCGTCACCTCTACCGTGAACACATCCACGGGCGCAGGCTTGGTGCTGTCCTTGTTATCGACCAGGGTGCCGGTCGCGAGGACCCGAATATTTTCGAGTACGGTCTTGGTGTAATGCAGCTTGTCGTTTTGCGGGTCCTGAACCGTAACCAGGATGTCCACATAGTTGCCCGGCTGAATGAAGCCTGCAAGCCCTATCACCTTGTCGCCGGCAACGGCGATGGCGCGCATTCCTTCGTGCACAACGGCGCTGACCCCGCCGGTGGTCACGTCCCTGGGTGCAAGCTTGGACTCCATTATGGGCTCATTTTGTTTGACCGGCGAGACGAGTATGCGTCCTTCCAGTTCGGCCGGGTTCGAAAAGCTCCCTGCAGGCGCGTAATCCTTGGCGATCGGCGCCGTCTTGACCATCTCCGCCGAAATCTTGGTGCCCCAGGAAAGATCGTCGTGCGCCAGAACGATCTGGACCCGGTCTTCGGGGATCACCCTGGATACCATCGGCACGTTAGACTTCTGCTTCATCCAGTTGTAAATCAGACCCGTAACGGTCAAAGCAACGACCAGCGCCAGTACGAAAGGGATGAGTGCTTTCAGCTTTCCCATGGCTCACCTCTCTTTTACATGAAAACATGAAATCCTGTTCCGACATAATCTCCGCTCCCCCCTTTAGAAAAGGGGGGAGGAAATATTGCCCCGATATGCCTCAAAAAAGATGTAGGCAAGAGTCCCGATTGAAATTGCCACTCCATAATACAATTTCACGCCCCGCGCTTCCCCCTCGAGACGTGGAAAGCGCAGTTCTTTTATCGCAACGAATGTCCGAAGGGCGGAGTAAAGCCCTGAAGCAAACTCTTTTAGGCGCCCGGTCTGCGAAAGGAGGAGAATCGAAGCATAAATCCCGCCTGCAATCGCAGTAAACAAAAAGGCGTAAAACAAATGCCCTGGGCCGAGCGCTGCCCCGACAGCCCCCATAAGCTTTACGTCACCGGCCCCCATCCCGCCAAGCATATAGAACGGCATCAGCAAAACCAGGCCTAATCCAAGCCCCTCGGCGCTGAAAAGTAACCCTTGTAAACCATTTACCTCGGAATAAAAAAGAATTGCAAGAAATACTATTGGGTAAGTAAGCCAGTTGGGAATTTTATGTGAGCGGATATCAGTTATTAAAGCGAGGACTAGTGATAAAATCAATGCTCCCAAGGCAAGGGGGTGTATATTCATCATTGTTAAAACCGTTTTTAAAAAAAAGCGGATCAGCGAGAATTGCAGGATACCCGTAATGGAACATCATGACAAACAAAGTTTGTTTTCCGCCGGCATTGTACTAAAAAAACGATACCCGATCTTAATCTTTTGAGCGGGGACCGGTGGCCTGACGCAGGCGTCCACGGCATGCAGCCGTTTTGTTGTTCGACCCGTGACCACAAAGAAGCGATTATCTGATGAAAAAGCAGGACCCTGGCGGGCCCTGCTTTTGATGGTTGCATTCCAAAATTCGAAGTCGTGGCGCAAGACCTCGAAGATTTTACCGAATGAACTGCGAGCTTTTCATCACAAATTTGCGGATTGCTTTTCTCGAAGCGAGCCGCGAGAAAACTTCTTCAAGTATATGAGAGACCACTTTCACTTTAGTGAGCTTGAAAGAAAATCGATCAAACCAACGGCGCTGCACATCGAAGGGGGAAATGTACGATCCTTGCAGCGTTTTGTAAGTGACGTAGTTTGGGACCAAAAGCACATCCTGACCAGGTATCACCAAATGGTCAACGAAGATCCGGGAGACCCGGAAGCGGCTCGGAAAAGAGATCTTGAATCCATGCTCCAGTTGATTCAGTGGACCCAACGAAAAAACCACTCAAGCCTATTGCTCTCATCGCAAGAAGAGAGTTAACTCCCCTTAACGAGTCGTTGTAGGGCTAAAGGCTGGCCACTACGCTAGTGAACAAGTTCTGAACCTGAGTGCTCATGGCCGTAACAGCGACAATACAAACCGCGGCAATCAAGGAGACCATCAGAGCGTACTCAACCATCGTAGCGCCTTCCTCATCCCTGAAGAATCTTTTGACTCTTTCCACCGGTTTTCCTTTCATGGTGATGGGTGGAATTTCATAAAAGCAAAATTGTTCTTTTGATGGTTACATCTCTGACTTGATTTGGCTCGGATTCTTAACTAAAGTTTGGCGGCTATGGCGTTGAACGTGTTTTGAACCCCAGTGCTCAGGGCCGTAACAGCGACAATACAAGCGACGGCAACCAAGGAGACCATCAGAGCATACTCAACCATCGTAGCGCCTTCCTCATCCCTGAAAAATCTTTTGATTCCTTCCATTGTTTTTCTCCTTTGGAAATTTGTTTTTTAATGCGGATTGACCCTGACAAAAACATAAGACGCTAACTTAGCAGGCATTTTATCAACTTTTAGAAAAAAGTCAAGGGTTATTTAAAGTGGTAGAAAATGGTACTACCCCCCTCCTAATAAAAAATATACAGAGGTTACAACTACTTGAAGACGATTGGATAGTATCTCTATAAAATGTTGCTACGTATTGAAATATATGGATAATGCTTTCTAGTGAAGGGATCCTTGTTAAGTTGAAAATTCCTAATCAGCCCTGCATTCAAAACAAGCCGGGGAGGAATCGCGCCGTCTTTGAAGCATAGTCCGCATACTCGGGGCAGACAGTGGTCAGCAGCTTTTCTTCCTGGATAGACCTGTAGACCTGGCAGCCGACGAGCAGCAAAAAAACGAATATTTTAGGAATGGAGATACCCACCAGGGTCAACCCGAGCATACCTATAATTTCTCCTAGATAGAGGGGATGCCTCACCAGACGGTACGGCCCGTGAACAACCAGCTTTCTTGTTTGCGGGATGATGCTGAAGCTTTTCCCCAGTGCGCCGAGTGCTGCCAATGTAAATACCTCCCCGGCCAGCATCACCAGGTTGGAAATTGTCAATATTACGGGGCCGGCCCCGGCCGGGCTTCCGAGGAGAGGTATAAAAAAAGGAAGGAAAGACGCAAACACGGCAATGAATTTTGCAGTGAAAGAGCTGGTGGTAGCGCTCGCTGAACTCCTCAGGAAATAAAGAGAGACGATCAAAACATAGAAGCCTGCGACAAGCAAAGTGTGGGCCAGCGCGAGGGCCTTGGTTGTGTCTATCGGGAAAAGAGTTTTTATTCCCCTGTTTGCCCAAAGAAAATTGAGAACCATAAGAAAACTAAAAACCGCAACCGCCGCCAGTCTGCCAAAATCGATGCGTGATGATTTGTCGGACGTCTTCATTCGATATGTAACCTCCATTTCCAAAGCAATCCAGAGCAGACCCTAAAGGAGCATCGATCGATTTCATCTTTACCATCTAGAGCCCCATCTTGCAATAATCCAAATGAACCTTGCCTGCCGTCGCCAAATATACATAGCGGCATAAATAATTGCGAAATAAAGATTTCCGTCATTCCGGCGGAAGCCAGGCTTTGGCCGGCATTACGCCATCGATGCTTGTAAGCGTTCACCAGAACACGAAGAGCACAAAGATGAAATTTGACGGACTGTCGAACAGAGTGATCGGGTGCGCAATCCAAGTCCATCGTGACGCGTGGAAATAAGTAGCTGGAAAATCGATATATTTTAGATAATTTAGGTATAGTAAATACCATTTATAAACATCATAATTTCCCCCTTATGTTTTTATTTTTGTTCACTAATATAATCGCTTATAATAACATTTTCTGTGGCATTGGAGATGAAACTCTTCTTCCCCCCTTACGCCTTACGCTCTCACGAAGAATTTTCCGTCTCGGAAGGTACTCCCCGGCATTAAAGTGTTACATGTGACATGAAACAAATGCAACGCTTCTGTTGCATGCAACGCTTTTTCCACTCAAGTCCACCCCCTTGGGCGGCACTCGCTACTTCCATCGGTATCCATATACATTATCCAATTACTTTACTAAGGAAATATGGTTCTGAGAAATCGGCGAGTGCTGCTGATAGGAACCAGGCTACTTATATTTAAGTTCAACGGTGGAATAACCGATTTCCAGTTCGTGACCCACAACCTGGTTTCGAAAGGTGACGGCATGAGAAACGAAACTGTAATCCAGGACTGCCTCTTTTCTTCCGCACTGTTATTGAAGACCGTTGCGATTTTAATCACCTGGTATGCTTTTGATAGATACGCCTGTCTGGTGTATGAGAGCAACCCCGTAACGAGGCTTCTTCTCCGGAATGATCTCGCTTTCCTTTTCGCTGAAATGGCTGCGTTCACTTTTATCTACCTCGGCTATTCCAGGGTCAGGAAGACGTATCTCATGGCGTACAAAATGGCGCCAATTCGCTGGTCATTCAATACCCTGGTCGGATTCATTTTCTTAACCTACCTGTGGGACGCCGCAAACGATGCGATGGTCCTGCTGGCGGCATCTCTTTCCAGGGTTCAGGGTTAAGTCCTGCCGAACCGCGAGAGAGGATTGACCATAATGCAGTACGGCTCTCTTGTGTTTCTCCGGCACATGGCGTATTCTGCGGGCCTCGCACAACTGTTCTGATTGTGTAAGGGGCGCCTGACACCCAATGCAAACACAGACTATTTTCAAGGACCTTTTGGTGGTTATGAACATAGCGGATTCAGAGAGAAATCTGGCCGGTTTTACTCCCAAAGCCCCTAATACCTTGCAGGAGTTGGACATCCCGGAGTCGGTCGCCGCCGACCTGATGCTCCGGCGCCTCTGCATGGAAGGCAAGAGCGACATCGATTCTCTCGGCCGATCGCTCAGGCTGTCCTTTCGCGTAGTTCACTCCGTTTTTCAGCGCCTGCGCGAGCAGCAACTCTTCGAAGTGACCGGCATGTCGGGGAACAATTACAGCTTCTGCCTCACATCCGCCGGCCGCGAACTGGCCGAAAGGCGCCTCAAAGTCTCCCAATATTGCGGACCCGCTCCCGTTTCGCTGAAAAGTTACACCGCCGCTGTCAATGCACAAATCCCGAAGGTCGCCCTCACTCACGATCTACTGAGAAAAGCGCTGTCCGACCTGGTGGTGACCGAGGAATTTCTGGATCAAATCGGCCCTGCGCTCATTTCGCAGTCGTCGCTATTCCTCTATGGTCCGACCGGTAATGGGAAAACGAGCATTGCGGTCCGTCTGCAAAGAATCTACGGAGACACGATACTTATCCCTTACGCGGTAGAGTTTGACGGTCAGATAATCGTCCTCTACGATCCGGGCGTCCACTGCAGGGTCGATAATGGCAACGGAAACGGCGATGGCGACCCACGCTGGGTCATCTGCGAGCGCCCCTGCATATTGGTTGGGGGAGAGTTGGACATATCCATGCTGGAACTGCAACTGGATGCAAACTCCGGGGTATATGCGGCCCCCGTGCAGATGAAAGCTAATAACGGCATTCTTGTCATCGACGACTTCGGCCGGCAGATCGTCTCTCCCCGCAATCTGCTCAATCGGTGGATAGTGCCGCTGGACCGCCGCGTCGACTGCCTGACCCTCAGCTACGGGGTGAAGTTTCAGGTTCCTTTCGCTCTGATGGCCGTTTTCGCCACAAATCTCGACCCTCGCGAGCTGGCTGACGAGGCGTTTCTGAGGCGCATCCGCAACAAAGTCTACGTGGAGCCGTGCAAACCAAATGTCTTCGATGATATTTTCCGCAGGCTTGTTTCGGAGAAGAAGCTGAAGAGCGAGCCGGGCAGCGCCAAACATCTCCGCACATTATGCCTGCAGGCCGGAAGCGGAGAACTCCGCGCCTGCTATCCGCTTGATATCTTGAATATCATAATCTCGATAAGCGCCTATGAGCAGCGCTCGGTCGAGATCACCAGGGCCGATCTGGAGCGGGCAGCCTCAATGTACTTCACGAGAAAACTCGGCCAATTAGCAAATTGACACGGAAATTATGTCCATCCTGGATGGCCCCATTATCGCGTACGCGAGATGTGCTTAAAAGTAACCTCTCGGCACTCTTGCCCTTGAGGATCTTCATCACATGCGACGGGGCTAACTTTGGGGGTACGGAAAGATACATAATGGTACTCACAACGATACACTGCATGCGACGACCTGTTGTAAGCTTACATCGAAATCCCTCCGATTCCAGCTTACAACAGTTCGTCGTTGCTCAACAACAATGTTGCTTCACTATCGGTATGGGGTCTTCGCCCCATGCCCCACCACCAGCGATATAAGTGGTTTAGGCTGTTAATCAACTGGTAACCCCCCCCGGTTTTACCGGGGCGACTTATGGACTGTGGGTGTTACGCGAGCTCTTTCGGGCGGAATTCGACCCCCAAATGCGGTTCGGCATCAGTTGACAAAGTCAAGTTGACACATTATTAAAGATGATATAAATTACTAAAGTGCAATCTTTTCGGTATATCGGAATTTGTTAGCTAATCCGGCATTGTTCTCTTCAACGGTTGTTTTCCTCGACAGTAGCTGGAAAGGGAATACCTCAATGTGGGGCAATTAACCATGAGACGTGCTGCCGGTGCATATGACAATCAGGCAAAAGGTGTTCGGGGATCAACTTTAGTCGAATTTGCCTTGGTGTTTCCCCTGTTCGCAGTGCTCCTTTGCGGGATCATGGAATTCGGATGGTATTTCTTTGTACAGCACACGCTGCAATACGCAACCCGCGAGGGGACCAGATTGGCGCTCGTAGGGGGAACATTGGCAGGCCCGAATGGGAGCCAGATGACCAGGGTAGCATCCATAGTGCAAACAATTCAAAACGACGCAAGCCTGGCCGTCGCCCCTGCAAACATTGCGATCAGCATCTTCCCGATCACTGCCCCCTATACGAATCCGACAGGCTGGCAGGGCCAGCAGAATGCGGGCAATCCGGGTGATTACATGCGGGTGGTCACTCAATACAACTACACCTTTTTAACCCCCATTATAGGACAGTTTTTTCCTGGGGGCAGTGTGATCCAAGCGGAAACGACCTACAGGAACGAAAATTTTTGACAGGGAATCGGACACATAATGACGAGGAGGGCTTATGCCGGTCAGAAACCATAGGGGTGCCGCCATAGTCGAATTCTGCTTCGTTCTTCCGATTCTTCTGGTGATAGTCGTTGCCATCATCGATCTTGGGCGTCTCGTCCAGGCAAGGTTCATCATCACCAGCCTCGCGCGCGAGGGTGGGAACCTGGCGTCCCGGGGCATCGATTCGGGAACTGACCTGATCACGATGCTTCAGTCTGGGGCCACGCCGCTTGACATGATCAATTCTGGCAAGATCTGCATTTCGAGCATCCAAGCGGGACTGACCGCGGCAAGCCCTTTGCCTGTCATCAGCACGACGTCCCCTCAGCTTTGTGCAGGCAATCTCACCGTGGCGAGCGGCATCAGTGCCGGGGCGCCGAACCTGGGGCTTACAGCGGCGATCTATGGCCACCTGGTTTTCAAGACTGCAAACCAGACCGCCGACATCAATGGCGTCACCGTCGTCGAAACCTTCTACCAGTACACGCCGATCACACCGCTTCCTAATTTTATCCAGGGCATTCTTCTGAACAACGGATCGGGTGCTATCATCGGCAGCAGCTCCGTATATTGCACGGCACCACTGAGAGCAGGACAATAGTCATGCATAACACCATCAGTAATCGAAGAGGCGCAATCCTCGTCATTTTCGCTGTGGCTCTGGTCGCGCTGATCGGTTTTGCCGCTCTTGGGATCGAAGTCGGCCAATGGTATATCACGCAGGCCGAGCTCTCCAAGGCCGTCGATGCCGCTGCTCTTTCAGGGGCCGCCAACATTTCCAATCCGTACGTTAGCGTCACTGCTCTGGCGCAGGACTTCGGAATGGCGAACTTTAAACCGGGGTATCTGGATACACCCGGGACCGGGACAGGGACCGTAGCTTTTACCGCGACCACTTCGCCGGGCGGCATATTGACCGTGACGGGCCAGACAAATGCCGTCGCCCTTTTGGCCGGTATCTTCGGTATTAAGTATGTCGCCACGAGCTCGAGCGGGACTGCACAGGAGAATAACGTTCAAATCATGCTGGTCCTCGACCGCTCCGGATCTATGGCCGGGACTCCAGAAACAGATTTACAGAATGCTGCCAAAGCATTCATCGCCTACTACCAGGACACCCAGGCTGTAGACATGATCGGGCTTGTCACCTTTGCTACGAGCGTCACGGTGAATTATCCGCTGGGCACCTACTTCTACACCCCCATTCTAAACGCTCTCAACGCAATGAAGGCAACAGGCGCCACCAACGCCGAGGATGCGCTCGCGCAGGCGGGGGCTAACTTTGCCGACCAAACCCAGATTCCCCCTGCCAATCGCATTCAGCAATATATCGTCTTCTTCACCGATGGGCGCCCCACCGCGTTCAGGGGTACATTCGAGAGCAACGGAACAAATTACGATGCAGTTTTGTGCAGCACGGGCAATTGCGACAGCAGCAGCGACAGCCTGTATTCACAGATGGGATCCTCCAGCATTGAGAACGACTGGTACAACACCAACACCCTGAGCCCTTCTCCAACAGGGGATGGACTACCTGTTGGTACGACTAAGTGCGCAGCCGGGAAGCAATATCCTTACTCCAAAATTAACACTAAATGGGGTTCTTTTGCCTCGTATCCGATATCCAGCCTGGGCGCCGTGTCATACCCGACATATTGCAGCAACAATACAAGTCAATTGTTGACGCTACTAAACGGTCAAAATGGGTACATTTGCACAACCGCACATCAGATGGCCATCGATAATGTCAATCAGCTCAAGGCGAGATTCGTCCAGTTCTACGCGATCGGCTACGGCAATCATATCGACTCCACATTCCTGGGTAAAGTGGCCAGCGGCAGCAATTACCTGTTCATTACACCCGATTCCAGCCAACTCCAGTCCATTCTCAGTCAAATCGCGAAGGATATCAAACTGCGCTTGATACAGTAGCAAAGACATAATTGCACAGGGGATAGTTCGGGTTGGCTCCCGCGACGCTTAAGAAAGGAGTCGAATATATGTTCAGAGGGATTCGATAGCAGAAAGTGTGCAAGTTTATATATGGCGATACGAAAACGATCCTTCACGTCTCGAAAAACGAAACATGGGGCCGTTTGTTTTTCTGTTATTCGGCCCCATGTCGCTAAAGACAGTTAATAATAATCAGCGGTAAAGCAAACTAGTCAAAGTCGATGATCAGGTCGGCTTCGTTGCCGCAGACTTTGCAAGTCATGGTCTCTTTTTGTTTCTTTTGGGTTTCGCCGGTTGGCGCCTTAACGTCGATCCATTGGCGGCTTATGGTCATCTCCGCTTCATTCCCGCATTTTTCGCACATACACACTTGGACTTTGTCAGCCATTGCAGTCTCCTTTCTCAATTTTGATGAGGAACCAGGTTTGTCACCAGAATCGGGTTCATCTCGCAGTCGCGGCGGCCCGCTGCTCTGCAGATAATCCAGCCAGGCGCTTGACCTCCTCGATGTTCAGACCCAACCCCTCCGCTACGCGACGGCCATAATCGGGGTCGGCTTTGAAAAACAGTGCGGCCGGCCGTAAGACTGTCCAAATCATCGGCTACGGGAATTCCAAACGCGGTCGTCAGAGTTTTTTTTGTCTCTATTGCATTCTCCTTATCCAGTCTGTTAACGCAATACTGTGCATCGCACAAATGAGAGAGACCGGATAAAGACGCTCGATAGGCTCGTCCATTTATAAAGAATCACTCTCCACGATGGACGAAAAAGATAGGCTGGCCTTTCTGCTGACACTCAGGGCAAATGCCGTAAAAGTCCAACCGGTGACTGATCAGCTTATAACCGGTTTGCGAGGCGAGCTTTTCAGTCATTTCGGCCAGGCTCGTAAAATCGGGATCGACAATCCTCTTACATTTGATGCAGATCAAATGAGGATGTGGACCGGGCTTTTTACCGTCATACCGGTTATAATCAGCGCTGAACTCAAGTTCCAGTACCTCACCTGTTGACTTTAGAACAGCCAGTGTCTTGTACACTGTGGCGATGGTCGTGGTGGGGCAATCTGTTTTTACCAGGGCGTGAATTTCCTTTGCGCCGGGATGCCCCCGGCTCCCAGCCAGAATCTTAAGTATCGCCAGTCGCTGTGGCGTAATTCGGTATCCCTTTTCCCGGAGTTTGCGGAGCATACTGTCAAAGCGGCTGGGGATATCTTGCATTGCACCCTTTCCGAATCTAAGATTATGGAGACCCAATATCACAAGAAAATGATTATGTAAAGTGTCAAAA
Source organism: Syntrophobacteraceae bacterium (assembly GCA_049520035.1). GTDB lineage: Bacteria > Desulfobacterota > Syntrophobacteria > Syntrophobacterales > Syntrophobacteraceae > SbD1. The sequence continues at coordinate 24,192 of JBEKQE010000058.1, forward strand.
AGCGGGGGCCCTGAAGCGCAGATACTGGACTCAAGTTGGCAATGGACAGAGGGAGTAAGAATGATCACCAGGGTGTGCGATGCGGATCGAGGACCAAAGCAGCACTTCTTATGTGATTCAGTAATTGGGTGAGGTGCAGCATGCCTGACGATTTCAGATACGACGTATTCCTCAGCCACAGTTCAAAGGACAAGGTGGTTGTTCGCGAGATCGCGGAGCGGATGTCGGCTGAGGGGTTGCGCGTATCGTTCGATAACCGGGAAATCCAACCTGTCGTGATGTAGTTCCTTGATTTTTCTATCGGAACCTGCGTTTACATGTGGTATTTTAGGTGCATAGAAGGATGATATGAGTGCAGGAAATCTGGAAACGCGCGTCATGAAACGCATTGTCCGCAAACGCAGCGATGTTTTTTCCCCGCCGGCCTTAAAGACCTCGGTTGCTATGCCTTGGTGGGCCGTGTGTTGCACGGCCTGGTTCGCAAGGGACGCCTGCTCAAGGTCGGCTATGGCATTTACACCGCGCCGTAAAGTCGCCGTTCAATGACGAGCTTGTGCCGCCGAAGGGCCTGACCACCCTGACCGAAGCGCTTCGGCGCTTCGGGATCGAGACCGCGCCCACCCTTCACTGCCGGCCTTAGCGCAACAAGCACAGAAGGTCCTGTTCCTTTAATAAATGTTTGCGCCAGGCGTGGTCATCTGCAGATAGGTGGTCTCTCGTATATCTTTATACTTTGGGGGCTGGCTACCGTATTATTGTATCTCGGGGCCGTAACAAGTAGCTGTGCCATTGGCCTGTATATATCCATAACGGTAGCGGCAGGCATCCTGTTAAGCGTGCGGTGGGCCCGTTGCCCTTGCCCTTGCCCTTGCCCTTGCCATTATTAGCTCCCTGGTTGCGCTGGGGTATGCCTTGCTGGAAATCAACGGCTACTCATTTCCACTAACGATTGAAATTCGCCAAAGCATAGAAAGCGAGAGGGGCAAAGTCCCGGCAGATGCGACTTGGCGTCCGTGTTCTTGCAGAAGCTGTCCGGAGAGTGCCGGACGAAGAAGTGTGAAGGGCCTCATGACCCGTGATAAGAGTAGCAGCAGGCAGATCAAAGCGCTGGGCATCTCTATCAGTCCGAGCGGTTAATGAACGAGGCGGGTTTCTGTTTAAATGTACCCGATGGTCTAACAGGTGAAACATGAAAGAGGATTCATATTCGCATGGAACCACCCCTGCATCTTTCGTAGCGATTCTCGGAATTGCCGCCGCGTATTTTGCGTTGGCGAGGCTTAGCCTGCTGTTGGCCATCCCTCCCGGCTACGCGTCAGCCATATGGCCTCCGGCTGGCTTGGCGTTGGCAGCCGCCCTCCTGTGGGGTTATCGGGTCTGGTTTGGCGTCTTGCTCGGTTCGTTCGCTGCCAACTTGTGGACAGTTCTGAATGCCGGCAACGCCATTCTGTCGGTCTCGACAGTTTTGGCAGCGGTAATCGGCTGCGGCGCCGCCCTGCAGACCGTGCTGGGCGCCTATCTGATCTTCCGTTTTGTGGGCTGCCCGCTTAACCTCTACCGGCTGCGGGATATAGTCAGATTCTTGCTTTTGGGTGGGCCGTTGGCTTGTTTGGTGAACGCGTCCATCAGCGTGACCGGCCTGCGGATGGCGGGCGCCATTTCTGCGCATGACTTCTTGTTCACCTGGTTCACCTGGTGGGTAGGTGATGCCACCGGCGCAATGCTGCTCGCTCCGGTCGTATTGAGCCTTTCAATAAAGCACGGAGAGATCTGGAAGCTCAGACGGGCCTCCGTCACCTTGCCGCTCTGCCTACTCCTCTTTGTGATAATCTCCCTTCATGTATTCGTGAGTAACAAGGAACGGCAGCGCATCGAGGACGAGTTCAAACTCGAGGCTGGACTGATCGCAAGTCAGATAAAAGAAGAGTGGGGCGCCCACCTCGATGCACTTTATTCGGAGGAGGGTTTCTTCGCTGCCTCCGGCCAGGTTGACCGTGATATGTTCAGAGTATTTGCACAATACTGGCTTGCTCGTCACCAGAGCATTCAAGCCCTGGAATGGATACCAAGGGTGCTGCATGCGGAACGGTCGAGTTACGAAGAGACAGCGCTACGCCACGGATACCCAGACTTCAGGATAACGGAAAGAACGGAACAAGGCCGGCTGGTCGAGCGCACGCCACAACCCGAGTACTTTCCGGTCTATTATGTGGAGCCCTACGAGGGAAATGAGAAGGCGCTTGGTTTTGATCTCTCGTCGGACAAGAACCGTCTGAGCGCTTTGAACCAGGCACTCATGACCGGAAAACCGGTTGGAACCAGCCGCATTACTTTGGTGCAGGAAAAGGCCGACCAGTACGGCTTTCTGGTCTTTATGCCGGTCTATGACGGCAAAAGTTCTAATCCCGGTGGGCAAAAGCTTCCTGAAGCCCTAAGGGGCTTTGCTCTCGGTGTTTTTCGCATCGGGGACGCCATGCGTGTCGTTGTTGGTCAGGCAGAGACACAGGGCATCCAGATTCAGCTCACCGACCTGACCGCTGAGCAAGGAGAACAACTGCTCTATGACTCCATGCCGGCCACGCTGGCCAGGGACGATTCTAAAACCGCAAGCCGAAGCGTAACCTCTGTTGCACCCTGGCTGGCTACCAGCCTGGAGATCGCCGAGCGGCGCTGGCAGCTCTCCTTTTCTCCCACAGCAGATTACTTGGCTGAGCACCGCTCTCTTCAAGCATGGAGTGTACTCGCAGGCGGACTCATTTTTGCCGCTTGTGCCTGCGCCTTTCTCCTTGTCGTGACCGGTCGCACTGCACGGACCGAAGTTTTGGTTCGTGAGAGGACCGATGCACTCGATATGGAGATTACCGAACGCAAACGGGCGGAAGACGCCCTGCGTGAGAGCGAGGTGCGGCTCAAGATAGCTATGGACTTCGCCAAGCTGGTGCAGTGGGAATACGATGTCAAAACCGGCATGTTTAGTTTCGATGACCAGTTCTATGCGCTGTATGGCACCAACTCCCTGCATGAGGGGGGGCCGCTGATGACCGCCGAGGCCTATGCCCGCAAGTTCATTCCGCCGGAGGAATCTCATCTGGTCGCTGAGGAAATAGCCAAAGCGTTGGCAACCACCGATCTCAATTTCACCCATCAACTGGAACACCGAATCATTCGCGCTGATGGGGAGGAGCGCCATATCATCGTCCGTTACGGGGTTGTTTGCGACCAGACGGGCAGGGTCGTCAAGACTCGAGGAGCAAATCAGGACATCACCGAACGCAAGCGGGCGGAAGCGGCTCTGAGGGAAAGCGAGGAGTTGTATCGCACGCTTATCAGCTTATCCCCCGACGCTATCTCGGTGACGGACCTCAATGGCTTGCTCATTTTCGCTTCACCTAAGGCCAGGCAAATGTTTGGAGATTCGCCTGATGACGAGATCCTTGGACGCAGCATATTGGATTGGGTCGCCCCGGAAGAGCAGGAAAAGGTGTCTGCTAGTATACGGCGTCTCCTGACAGAAGGCACAAGCACAGCTACTGAATTCACACTGATCAGAAAGGATGGGGCCCTCCTTATCGGAGAGGTCAACGCAGCGGTCATTCATTCTCCAGACGGAAGTCCAATGAGAATGATTATTGTTACCCGTGACGTTACCGAACGCAAGCGTGCCGAAGACACGTTGCGCGAGAGTGAGGAACGTTTCTCCAGATTCTTTCGCGCCAGCCCCATCGGCACCAGTATTACCCGCTTGAGCGACGGCCAATTTGTTGACATCAATGATGCGTTCCTGGGCTTATCTGGCTACACACGCGTGGAACTCGTCGGTCAAAACACGTTGGAGCTTGGAATATGGGCTAATCCTGAAGACCGGCCCAGGTGGCTCGAGACACTGGAAGAGAAAGGCAGGATACAGGACTTTGAAACCAGGTTCCGCAGGAAATCCGGTGAGCTCAGGGACGTGCTCGTCTCGGCTGAGGTGATCGAGGTGGCCGGGCACCAGTATATCTTGAGCCTTATATATGACATTACTGAGCGCAAGCGAGGAGAGAAGGAAAGAAAAAGACTTGAGGAACAGTTGTTCCATGCCCAGAAGATGGAATCGGTAGGACGGCTGGCAGGAGGTGTGGCGCACGATTTCAACAACATGCTCGGCGTGATCATCGGCCGGGCGGAAATGGCATTGAATAAGGGCGTTGCCACGGATGAACTCCGGCACAACCTCCAGGAGATCCTCAAAGCGGGCCTGCGTTCAGCGGACCTTACCCGGCAACTGCTGGCCTTTGCCCGCAAACAGACCGCCGCTCCTAAAACACTCGATTTGAACGACACTATCTCGGGCATGCTAAAGATGTTGAGGCGGCTCATCGGCGAGGATATCGATCTGTCCTGGCAACCGGGACTCGATCTCTGGAAAATCAAAATCGATCCCTCCCAGGTGGATCAGATTCTGGCCAATCTTGTGGTTAATGCCCGCGATGCCATTTCCGGGGTAGGCGCCATCACCATGAGGACCGAGAACGTTGTGATCGATGATTCCAATAGGGCAGAGACCCCCGAATTCATTCCCGGTCAATACATCCTGCTGACCGTGAGCGATACCGGCGTAGGTATGAGTAAGGAAGTTTGCGAGAATATTTTCGAGCCTTTTTTTACCACCAAGGAAGTGGGCAAGGGAACCGGGCTTGGATTGTCCACTGTTTACGGCATCGTTAAACAAAATGACGGTTTTATTTATGTTGTTAGCGAGCCGGGGAAAGGAACCACGTTTAGAATCTACCTGCCGAGGTTGGAGGCTGAAACCGCGCAGGTCTCCTCTAAGGAGGCGGCCGGCAAGCCCCCCACAGGTACGGAAACCATCCTGTTGGCCGAGGACGATGAAGCGATTCTGAACCTCAGCAAGATCATTCTCCAAATGCTTGGTTACACGGTGCTTGCGGCGCATACTCCTGTACACGCCATACATCTTGTCGAGGAGCATCCGGGAGATATTCACCTGCTTATCACCGACGTGGTGATGCCGGGGATGAACGGCCGAGAACTGGCAGAACAGCTCAGCGCCATCCGGCCGAACCTCAAGTGCCTATATATGTCAGGCTATACCGCCGATGTGATAGCACATCGCGGCATTCTGGACGAAGGGGTAAATTTCATCCAGAAACCTTTCACAAGCGATGAGCTTGCCGTAAGGGTCAGACAAGCGTTGGACCACTTGGAATAGATGGCTGAAAGATCGTGTCGGCATTGCTCTTCTCGCCCTTGACAAATGAGGAAATTAACCTTTATAGACTATTCCTCCCCATGACCCTGCTGGTCATTGCCGGCGGAGTTTCCTTGTTCCCACCATTGACCCTCCACCAAATCCCCCTTCCTCGTATGATAGACTTATAGAGTACCCTACCGAAAAAAATAACCACCCGGCGTAGTGCGAGCGCGTAAATGTACATAAATTGATTCCGGTTTTTGGGCTATTCAATATGGGGAAGCGGGTCGGGTGATGGCTTGGCCGGCTTACTCCTCGATGGGAACTCTTTTCGATATTACATGTTTGAGGACGTCGCCTTATAAGCTCTGCAAAAGAATATTGGTTCAAAAATCAAGATGCTCGTAGTATATCTCAAAATGCTCTGATTGTACGGATCGCAGTCTTGCTGCCCGAAATGGGACGAGGTATAAACAGATCTGCCGGTTCAGGGAAGGAGCGAGTCCGGAACCGCCGAAGCGTTGAGTGCCCTTTGATTATCCCTGCACGAACAATCTGAAGCCAACCTTTCAGGCCGGGAGGCCATACGACCATGTCCAAATCGTTTACACATCTTTTTGCCCCCTTGGAAATCAGGCATCTTACCCTGAAAAACCGTATCTGCATGTCGCCGGTGAGCACCAATTTTTCCACTCCCAGGGGTGAGGTGACTCCGCGCCTTCTTGACCACTATGGGGCGAGGGCGCGTGGGGGGGCAGGCTTGATAATCATAGAGGGGACTTGTGTCCACCTCAGCGGCAGGGCCTTCGTGAACCAACTCGGAGCTTATGAGGACAGTTTCATTCCAGGGCTGGAGAGTCTGGCCCGGACTATCAGGACCAATGGGGCCGCAAGCATCATCCAGCTTCACCACGGCGGACGGCAGGCCAACCCGAAGATTTCCGGCATTCAGCCCCTTGCTCCTTCGGCCGTTGCCTGTCCTATATCTCGGGTCATGCCCAAGGAGATGACCCATCAGGAGATCGCCGAAATAAGAGATGCCTTCATCGAAGCCGCCTTCAGAGGCAAAGAAGCAGGATTTGACGGGGTGGAGTTCCACGCCGCCCACGAATATCTGGTCTCCGAGTTTCTCTCACCGTACACCAACAAAAGAACCGATGAGTACGGCGGGGGCCTGGAAAACAGGCTGCGGCTCCTCGTCGATATAATCCGGGGCGCTCGGCTCGAGCTGGGGTCCGATTTTATAATCTCTGTGCGAATGAATGGCGACGACTACATACCCGGGGGCCTGACGATCGCTGATGCAATTGAGATAGCCAGGGTGCTGGAAGCCGAGGGCGTAGACATCCTCAACGTATCGGGCGGAGTCTACGTGACGCCGCACCTGATCATCCCTCCACTACCTCTTGGCCCCGGAGTCCATCTCCATCTTTCCGCCGCTATTAAGGGCGCCGTTGGCATCCCGGTGATCGGAGTGGGACGGATCACCACTCCGGAATTTGCTGAACGCGTCCTGGCAGAGGGTAGGGCAGACCTTGTGGCGCTGGGCCGCGCTCTTGTTGCCGACCCCGAGTGGCCCAAAAAGACCTTCGAAGGCCGTATAGCCGATATTCGGCCGTGTCTGGGTTGTAACCAGGGATGCATCGACAACCTGCTGCGGCAGAAAGATATCACCTGTACGTTGAACCCTTCGGTGGGACAAGATCGGGATTATGCCCCCGCAGCAGAGGGACATCCTCAAACTGTGGTAGTCGTGGGGGGAGGACCGGCGGGAATGGAGGCGGCCCGTGTAGCAGCACTGCGCGGGCACAAAGTGTTCCTTTACGAAAAGTCGGGCCGCCTTGGAGGGCAGATCAATCTCGCCAGCGTCTCGCCCCACAAAGAATCCTTTCAGGGGGTGGCGCGGTACCTGGAGGGGCAACTGAAAAGCCTGAATGTCGCCATATACCTGGGTGTTGAAGCGGACCGCCGCCGCATCCTCGACCACAGGCCCGAGGTTGTCATCCTCGCCACCGGGTCTGTCCCGGCGCAACCCCCTATATCCGGTCTCGCCGGGCCCCGTGTGGTGGGTGCGCATGACGTGCTCGCAGGCCGCGTGGGGACCGGTCATAAGGTGGTGGTCCTGGGCGGCGGGATGACCGGCTGCGAGACGGCCCATTACCTGACCGGGCTGGGCAAAGAAGTCGTGATTTTGGAGCAGTTAAAGCGAGCGGGTCAGGATATTGGGCCTGCTCGCCGCTCCCTGTTGTTCCAGGCCCTCAAGGATGCGAAGGTGCACATCCTGACGAGCTGCGCCGTTTCTTCCATAGAAGATGACCGGGTGAACTACCTCAAGATATCTGAAGGGCCTCCTGTGCCTGAGGTCCTATCCGGGATAGACACCTTCGTCAATGCGCTCGGTGTTCGTCCCTTCGATCCACTGTCCGAGGAGCTTAAAGATTACGGCGGCCGGCTGGAGGTGATCGGCGACGCCCGCTCGACGGGAACGTGCCTGCAGGCCATCGCCCAAGGGGCCAAGACGGCTCTATCCATCTGATCTCATCAGGGAGGCCCTGCGTGCGACGTTCGAGGGGACCGGTGAGGCAGGGCCGCTCAAGCTGTTCCTTTACCTGAACCGACATCGGAGGTATCACGAAAAAATCTTGATCCCAAAGCGGGATCATGGTAAATTGCTTTCATGCGGATCATCTCTCGAAAGATGCTCAAAGAATTTTGGGAAAGGCACCCTAATGCAGAGCAACCGCTGTTAGCGTGGCACGCCGATGTGAAGCATGCTAATTGGAGGTTCCCTTCAGATATAAAGAAGGATCATCGATCTGCAAGCTTTTTGGCCAATAACCGGGTAGTTTTCAATACTAAAGGTAACACCTACCGTCTCGTGGCGGCCATTCAGTATGAGTTCGGAATTGTCTATATTCGATTTGTGGGTACTCATCGAGAATATGACCAGATCGATGCTGCCACCGTATGACTGGAGTTTCAAGATATGGATATTCGGCCTATCAAAACGGAAAATGATTACAAAGAAGCGCTGGAGGAAGTGGAACACCTCTTTGATGCCGCTGTGAACTCTCAGGAAGGGGACCGGCTGGAGGTATTGACTACCCTTATTGAGGCCTACGAAGAGAGACATTACTCTATTCCGATGCCGGACCCGGTTGAAGCTATTTTATACTATATTGAAAGCCGGGGGCTTTCCCGCCGTGATCTTGAGCCATTTATCGGAAGCCGCGCTCGTGTTTCAGAGATCCTGAACCGGAAGCGCCCACTCACTATCGGCATGATCCGGAAGCTTCACACGGGCTTAGGAATACCGGCGGAAGTGCTTATTCAGCCATATTCTTCAGAAGAGTCTGCTGCCTAGGTGAGGACATTTATTCCACACTATAGACCTATCCCATCAGGTTGACCTGATACCAATTTGCGTTCAAGATTGAAGTAATCGAAAAGAGCGGGGAAATGACTTCCCCGCACCCCGCAAGATTTGGCCGCGCGCGCAGAGCGCGCGGCCAAGCGCTCGGCGCCGGCGGCGGTTGCCCAGCACTTGCTGGGCGCCCGCCGCAGCGCCATTCTTATACCAATTTGCGTTCAACAATGTACGGGAAGCAGGTATATGTACGTAGCATAGCCCCTTGTGGGCGCTTGGAAGTGCGGACGGGCACAAGGCCCTATGCTACATCAACTTGAACGCAACTT
>JBEKQE010000059.1:0-25332 GCA_049520035.1 Syntrophobacteraceae bacterium
TCATAAAAACTTTCGTAAGCTGGACAAAAGAGAAGCCCAGGACCAGGTGCTCTGGACTCAGGCTCAATATGAGCTGCTCTGGGAGGAGCTGCAGACAAGACCGTGTTTTCATGCAACTGGAGAACAAGAGACGAAAATTCCAAGGGTTCCGCGCCTGTTCCGCTTTCCTTTCGGCGCCTGCAACAGTGATACTCTGAAAATGCTTCAGGATTTGGGACTCCCGGCGATTCAATGGAACATTGTTTCAGGAGACCCTGCAAGAGGCCGCTCAGCAGCGGCTATTGCCGAAACCGTGCTCCGAAGCGCGAGGCCCGGTTCTATTATCGTATTCCATGCAAACGGCCGTGGACACGGCACTGCGGATTCCCTTCCGATGTTTGCGCCAAGGCTTGGGAAGGCAGGCTTCGATTTTGTGACGGTAAGCGAACTGCTGGCGTCTGGGGTGCCGGTTGCGGTTCCGGAATGCTATGAGATGAGACCGGGGGATAATCTCAGGTATGATTCCCGTTGAGCCGGCCGCTGATCGGCCACGTTGAGCAATAGAAAATGTTACAATTTCGCTGACAGGTTTTTGCCGCTTTTTCATCACCCTGTTAAGTTCATTTAATTCTCCTTCCATTTTTATGCCAAAAAAGTTTACATACAGTGCAAAGAAGTTTCACCTTCCGCTCGCTTCATAATTTGAACCCGCCGGGCGGCTCCCCCCGATTGCGCCCCGGATTGGTTTTTGAGATTGAGCTGCGGGAGTTTCAAAAAGGTCCTGGAGAGTTCCGATGCGTAAGACATATGTGCTCGATACAAATGTTTTGCTCCACAACCCGGATGCCCTTTTCGCGTTTGAAGACAACAACGTCGTAATACCTTTTGCGGTGATCGAAGAAATCGACAACCAAAAAAAGAGACAGGATGAAATAGGGAGAAACGCCCGGGTTGTTTCAAGGGAGTTGGACGCGCTCCGGGAATCGAGCAGGCTGTCGGAGGGTGTCGACCTGCCCGGGGGCGGCCGCCTGACTATCGAACTCAATCATTCAGGCCTGATGGAGTTCCCGCAGGGGCTGGATCCCGAAAAATATGACAACCGAATTCTCGCTGTTGCCTACAATCTTAGCGTTTCCGGAAGCGAAGCGGTCACCATTGTAACAAAAGACCTGAATTTGAGGATTAAAGCCGATGTGCTTGGCATACGGGCAGAGGATTTCTACAATGACAAGATCGATTACGAGCGGCTCTACACCGGCGTTGGCGAAGTATATCTGTCAGCCCTGGAACTCGACAGGTTCTACAAGGAAGGCAGGTTCAACTACAACTCGCATAACGCTCTTCCCAATCAGTTCATGCTCCTGAAATCAAGCGAGAATCCTTCCCAGTCGGCCCTTGCGCGTTACTATCAGGGATCGCTCCTTCACCTGAGCTATGGTGAGGCTAGTTGCTGGGGGGTAAGGGCGCTGAACAAGGAACAGAAATTTGCGTTCGAACTTCTACTGAATGACCAGGTAAAAGTTGTTACTCTGGTTGGCCGGGCGGGAACCGGGAAAACCCTGCTGGCCTTGGCGGTGGGCCTTGAAAAAGTGCTCGAGGAGAACGCATACAGCAGGCTTTTGATAACACGACCGGTCATCCCTATGGGAGATGACATCGGGTTTCTGCCGGGAACAAAGGAAGAGAAACTCCGGCCCTGGATGCAGCCGATCTATGACAATCTCGAATTTCTTTTCAGAAACTGCTCGGAGCCTTTCGAAGTGCTTCAGGACCTCATCCGGAAAGGAATGCTCGATCTGGAGGCGCTCACGTACATCCGAGGCCGTAGCATCCCGCGGCAGTTCATTATTTGCGATGAGGCCCAGAATTTGTCTCCCCATATGATAAAGACGCTCATCACTCGGGTGGGCGAAGATACAAAAATAGTCCTTACGGGTGACCCGGAGCAAATCGATCATCCCTATCTCGACGCCAGCAGCAATGGATTAACCTACCTCGTTGAAAGAATAAAAAACGAAAATATATCCGGTCACGTGGTCCTAACCAAAGGGGAACGTTCCAAAGTGGCCGAACTGGGCGGGAAACTATTGTAAACGGGTCGCGGGTCTAAAAGTGAAGCGGCGGCATGGAGCAAGTATCGGTGCCTACCTGTGGTCGATTACGAATGTTTCGGAATAAATGTTGTCGAATGAAATTTCTCTGGCCAGTCCCGCAATATCAGTCGGGTCTGCGCCCGTTGCCCTTTCGAAGCCCCGCAGTACAGACTCGTTATCGGCCAGCTTTTCAGCTCCCCCCGATGAGGCCACGTAGCTTTCCGTGATCCTGTTGAGTTCGGAGAGCATCTGGGCGGCCAGGCCCTGCTTCTTGGACTCTTCGGAAGATGCATACTTCTCGTATGTATATTCGATATCGAGCAGACGCTGGTCTGAGGCGATAAGATAGAAGGTCTCATTGCCGGTCCTGCTGTCTAGTTGGAACCAGGCTTCTCCTTTGGGCGCGTAGTAATTACGGCCAGTCTGGTAGTCTGTATCGAACTGCTTGAGACTGTATGGGAAAAGCATGGCAAAATCTCCCTGGGAGTTCCTGTGGATCAGGTAGACAAAGCATTTTCCCCTGAGTTGGATCATCATTTTGAGCTTATCCCCGGACGAAAGGACCATTTGTGTCCCTACCGGCTCGACCTTTGCCTGATTAGACGATGCGCGGATTGCTCCAAATGCCCAGAGCATCCGGGGGCCGTTGCTTTCTCTCTTGGGACCCGGCGCCGCAAGCAGAATCGAATGGAACAAAAAAACGAACGCCAGCCCTAAAGATGAAATGCTTCTGACAAATCGCATACGCTTCCCTCACTCGGTGGAATGTGATAAAATACAATGAATTTTACGCTTTTGCCGAGTTAATGGCAAACGGGCAGATCCTCTCTTTCGGGCCGACAAAAAGACTGTTGACCCCGTGCCGGTTTCGGGATACAAAATTTTTGGGAAAGAGGTCTGCGAGGGGGCACTGAATGATTATAAACGATGATATCCTTGAGCGAACCTGCAAGGATATGATTGAAACCATCCTCCTTTGTTTGCGCGATGCTACAAAGGGAACAATATACAGAATTGGCCCTATGCCCCATTTGCGCTCGGTTCGCGTTACATCCGGCATTCGTAATGAAGATTCCGGAGAAATCTTGTGGGGTGTCAAGGAATATTCTGATTACAATTTCCCTGGGAAATCTTGGGAGGACTACAAGGACAGGCCGGGCCGAGCACTGGAGGCAATGGCCTGGTGCGTTGAGAAGGGCAAGAGCTGGACTGCGGACGATCCTTACCAGGATTGCCGTAGCGTGCGAAAACAGCTCGCAAACGAAGTCGAAGACTATCATCACATGGAACCGGTCCTGATAAGGAAATCTTATCTCTACGGCGACCGTATCGGTGAGCTGGAATATCCTGTCGACCATTGGGGAAATTCGATCTGGAAAGACTGTGAAGATTTAGTCATCGCCGTAGTAAAAATTCACTTCAAAAAGGGCCTCATAAAAAGAGGGGATTACTCCACAAAGGTCATCAAAAAACTTTCTCGCACTCTTGGTACTCAACTGCTTTCGCTCCACATCCGTGAAACTCTGTCCGACGCGCAGAAAGAGCTCGCGCGCCAGCGCCTCCAGAGCTGCAATGTTCTGGCCCACGAGCTGAGAAATACGCTCATTAAGCTGGGGTTCATCTTCTCGGCGATAAACGCCGAGATCAGTTTTCTGAGGGAGCAATGGGAGTCGGAGATCGCCCTGGCGTGCCCGGGCATAGAGAACAAAGGAGTCATATTGAACCGGCTGAGCCGGCTGATCGAATCGAACCTTCCCACGGAAAATGTTCCAACCAGGCTCGGACGCCTTTGCGAAAAGCTCATTGCCGAACAGAGCGAACTTGCCGGCCTGCCGCTCATGCCCGGCCTTGGCGAAAAATGGGTGGACAACAAGATCTGGCCCAAATGGCAGGAACTGATGGTTGAAAGCGACGCATGGGAGGGAAGCCGCGAAGAGATCCAGTCGCTTCTCAGTCGCCTTAGAAGTGCGATGTGGCTTGGGACCAACGAGGAACTGGCGAACAGGATCGAGCATCTGCCGGAAGATATAAGGTCAATATGGCCCAAGCTTGCCTATGTCGATTTTACCGTGGACAAACTGATGACGCTCGATCAGATCCTTCAATTCCTTGACCATCCTGACCTGAAAATTCCCCACAAACAGCAGACCAAGAAAATCTTGACCTCTCTTAAGGCACTCGTCGAAATGATCCCCGAAGTCGAGGAAAGGACAAATAGGATCATCCTTTCCCTCAAAAACGGTTCATTCGAAACGACTGAATCACCGGATCCGGATTACCAGGTGTAGAAAAGTTCTTCCCTTGTGAGAAGCTCACACCCCGTTTTTGTCACCCGAACCATATTTTCGAGCCGCACTCCTGCAAATCCGGGCAGGTAGATTCCTGGTTCTACAGTAACGACCATATTCTCTTCCAGCAGTGTGGGCTCAACTTTTCTGAGGCCGGGCTTTTCATGCACTGCAAGCCCAACTCCATGTCCCAGCCCGTGGCCGAAATTGTCGCCATATCCGGCATCCCTTATGAGGTCACGGGCTGCCGAATCCACAGCAACCGAATCGATTCCCTCACGTATTTTATCCTGCGCTGCAAGCTGAGCTTGACGGACCGTTTTGTATATCTCCACCAGTTTGGGATCTGGGGCGCCGGAAACCCACGTCCGGGTCATATCCGAGCAGTAGCCGTCGAGTTTGGAGCCCAGATCGAGGATTACCATTTCGCCTCTGCCAATTCTCCTGCCGGTAGGGACCCCATGGGGAAGAGCGGCGTTTTGACCGGTGGCGACAATGGGAGGAAACGAGACCGCCTGGCCTCCACCTTCACGGATCGTCTTTTCAATCAGCCAGGCCATTTCTTTTTCGGTCTTGCCGGGGGCCAGAGCGTCCCACACCGTTTGCAGCGCCTTTTCAGTCAGCCTGATCGATCTTTGGATTTTCTCTATCTCTGCATCGTCTTTTATTACCCGGAGTCGCTCAACCAGGTCTTCACGAGCGATAACCTCAGCAGAGGGCCGGACTTTGGACAGGGCTTCCTCCACCTCCCTGAACCTTTTGACGGTAAGGAAATGCTCCTCCACTCCCAGCCTTTCGGACTTCAGCGCCGAGAACAGGTCGGGCAGAAGCTGCTTAAGCCCCGTGGAGTAAATTGCGAGCTTGAAATCCGGGGCTTCCTTCTTTGCGGCCTCTTCATATCGTGGGTCGGTCAGCAGGTATTGCGCCGCTTGGGTTATCAGCAGACAACCGGAACTTTCAGTCAGCAGAAGGTCCTCGGCTTCGAACCCGCTCAGGTAGTAGCGGTTTTCCGGGACCGACACGAGAAAAGTGTCAAGTTCCTCCTGCAGCATGAGACTGCGAAAACGCTCGAGTCTTTCGGAAAAGGGATTTTTTTGCATGTCTGCCTTCTATCTCTTTAAAGAACTTCCAGCCTGTTGCCCATGACTGACTCGACATACTCCTGAGCCTGGCCGACCTGCTCGCTCGTTGCGCCTGGACCCAAGCAAAAGTTTTCACAATCTAGGGCGTAAATCAGCCCTTCCCGATACATCTGAAACCAAAACAGTATTGTTGGGTGAAACCCGGTTGCAGGGTCCGGCAAATCAGGAAATTCAAGATATATCGCTCCCTTGAATATCTCTTTTAGCCACTTGAGAGCTTCCCTTCCCGTACCGCATCGCTTCTTGCCGGAGACCTCCAGGTGATAGAGCGTAATTTCCTTGCTCCCATCGTCAGTGAGACAGAGGCTCAACGCTCCCTTGAATCGTCCTGGGACCTCAAACCGCAGGACCTCCATCTGCCCGAAGCCCTTCAGGACAGTGAGTAATTCCGGAATGGAGAGGCTACTGTAGTATGCCTCCCATTTGGCGTCTTTCCATTCGACACTTGCCATCTGAGCGAGCTCCTGAAATTCGGGTGGAAAATTTCTCCGGAATAACTTTGAACGCAGGGCCGCTCATCTTGCTTTGGGCCGCCGATACCGCACGGCGCACCAATGGCTCCCATGCAGGATTGAAATGGCAGGAATCGCTCTGTTCGCTCTGAACAACCACGCAAGAACTAAGAGGGGGGTCTTGCTTCAAGCAGTCCATGCTTTCGAAAAGCAGGATTCAGAAGCGCTTGCCTTTCTGGAGCACAACTGGATGAATTCCCAACTTCTGAATCTCAGGGTAAAGTTCATACAGGCTGGACTTGATTTCGTCAATTCGCATCATGGAGGTTCCAATCGAAAATGAGGTGGAGAAACAGGTTCAGAAATAGCTGGCGCCGGCAGAAAGTGAATTCTTTAGTGACGCATCTGTCTCAAAGCTTCAAAAAGAGCAATTCCCACAGTAGTAGCAAGGTTCAAGCTGCGAACCCTGGCCCTGTCAATTGGTACCCTTACCACATCTCCAGGGTAGAAAGCAAGCAATTCTTCGGGCAGACCTCTTGTCTCCGGCCCGAAAACCAGGCAATCTCCGGTCCGGAAAGAAAAATCATAATAGAGCATGGAAGCGTGGGTCGAGAAGTAAACCAGGCGCGAATGACGCATATCCAAATGAGCGGCGTCGAAATCTGAATAGAGCTTCATGCGGACATAAGGCCAGTAATCAAGGCCCGCCCTTTTGAGGTGCTTGTCCGTAATTCGAAAACCAAGCGGCCCGACCAGGTACAAAGGCGTGTGGGTCGCGGCGCAGGTCCGCGCAATATTCCCGGTGTTCTGCGGTATCTCAGGCTGGTAAAGAAGCACGCCGAGCCTTTCGCACGAACGCGAAATATCGCGACCGGGCACATCATCGGGATTCTGGTGCGTATTGAAGGCGTCGAAAATCAATCGCCGTTCCGGCTGCGAACTGCCCGCACGAAGAGGTTGGCGTAATTTTCCTCTACCAGATACATGTCGCCGTAATAAAAATCGGCATAGCATGCCTGATGTCCATGGCCCTCGAACTGTGTCGAGGACCAGCAATTGCGCTGTTTCTCAAATACTGGATCAATATAGAGGCCGCTTATTCGGTTCTCCTCGGGCAGAATGAGGCTGGCCAATTCATCTTTGGTGGGATAGCGCCAATCGTTGTATCCCGCAAAACTCTCAGCGTTGAGCTTTTCGATATATTCAAAACCTTCTTTCCAGACGATCCTGTCGATGGACGCGCCTCGCTGCCACATAAGACCGGTTTGCCTGTCCAGGATGACTTTTTCTTTTTCAAGAATAAACCTTTCTTCCATGATACCTCCAGGCATGTGTCGATTTTGCCCTGAAACTAAACGGCACAGAGCGGGGATAAAGCCTAAAAATCATACACACAATAAACGAAAAAAACAAAAGGAAATCCACATGCTCCCCCCGTTCCTGAAGGGGGGGCCGGAGGGAATTTTAGCGCGGAGGCTTACCCTGAAGTATGAAGGGTTAGGTTAGAAGGGTGACATTTTCACACTTCTTTGTACCGCCAGAGCCTGCCAATGGGGTCCGGGGGCGGAAAAGGACCTTTTACGGACGGAAACTGATTATCCGTGAAATGATCTCTAATGCTCGTGAACGTGTTCACCCGGAGACTTTTCATGACCGGGGTGCTCGTGATCGTGTTCTCCGTGCTCACCGTCGTGGGAATGACTTTCGTATCCTCTTCCGTGTTCGTGCTTGTGTCCGTGGGCATGTTCGTGTTCGTGTCCGTGCTCGTGAGAGTGCCCGGCATCACCATGCCGGTGTTGATGAGAGTGGCTATGAGCATGCCTGTGTTTATGGTCGTGAGTATGCTCTTGTTTTTCTTCCATGTCGATCTCCCCGACAGAAATGGTTCAATTCTAATAATGACCGTTCTTTTATTCAGGTAGGTCTCTCGGCGCATGTCGTCAAGTCCGGGCATACTTATTTCATAAAAACTTTAACATTTTCATCGTGCCTGCCGTTAATTTGTTTAACATCCAGTGAAGCCGCTGATCGGTTCGTGTTATTGACGCGCAGATATCTGCCGTTTCGAATAAACTATGCTAAGATGGAAGGGGCGCGCCAGCCATGAAGACAGCTTCTTATTCTTGGTTACAGGTTCAGTCCGTTCGTGTTATAAGCTTCGTGCAGATAGAACAAGCCCGCGAGCGAATTTCGATTTGAGCGAAGGATGGGGGAGATGCCTATCAATCCGTTAGATGAGAAAGAAATCCGCTTCCAGGTTTCACAAATCAAAGACCTTCCTCCTTTGCCCCAGTCTCTGAGGCGGCTCATTGAAATAATTCACTCCGAGATCGAAACCGCGGGAGAGCTCGAAAGCATTATCTGCTACGATCCTTTGCTCGTGGCCAAGATTATCATGATTGCCAATTCCACCTATTATGGACACCGCCGCCAGGTGAAGACGGTTTCAAAAGCAATAACGCTTGTAGGGGCTGACCAGGTAAAGTCGATCTGCATTTGCTCCCTGCTCATGAGTCTGCTTTCCAACGGGAATGTAATTAGTGCGGTTCACCGGGAAAAGCTCTGGAAACACGCGTTCGCCTGTTCTAGAATTGCTACGGAGATGACCAGGAGACGCCCATGGATGAATGGGGCAGAAGCGGCCGTACTTGGCATCGTTCACGATCTAGGCTGGATCGTGATGGCAACGCACTTTAACGAGCAGTTCACAGCCATTTTTGAAACCGCAGCAAGAAGGAATATTCCCCCCTGGTACGTTGAAACGCAGTATGGCCTCGAACACTGCCTGCTTGGCAAGTACCTTGCTGCCCGATGGGCTTTCCCGGAAGAATTTGAGGCAGTGATTGAATTCCATCACTCTCCTGAAAAGAGCAGGTACTTCAAAACGGAGGTCAGGTTGATGCACCTGGTCAATGTTCTGAGCCATTCGCGTGAGTATCCCGAACTGGTCAATGAAGAGAGTACTCTTTCCCATTGCCGGGATCTCTATATTTCCGAGGAGGAGTGGGAGGAATATCAGGAAAGCGTCGAAAGGATCTGGCCTGAGGTTGACCAGTTATGGAATCTGCTCGGCCGGAATCCTGCGTAGCCTCGCTGCGTGCGGGAGGACAATGAGTTCGTTGAGCGGGAAGGGCAAATTGCAAAGATGAACAAAGAGGGAAGAGGATGGACCATCTGGTTAATGAAATGATGCAAATGGGCCTCCTTGACGCAAAGAGGCGGGGTGATGAAATGAGCCAGTTTCTGGCCTTGATCAAGCGCTTTGCCGAGGCAGTGTCCCTGGACCAGGAAACAACCACGGCATGCCGGCATTTCGTACGGATCATAATAGAGGAAACAGGGTTCGAGAACTGTTCGATCCTTTTCTGGGACCAGCATACCAGTAAGCTTTCGCTGGTTGCCGCATACGGTCTGGATGATCAGCTCGAGGCGGCTTCCCGCCGCTACAGGCAAAATCTGCGCTTTGGATCGGGTCAGAACGTTTCGGGCCAGGTTTTTTCGTCTGGGAAGCCCGTTTTCATTGAAAACACCGCCGAGCACCCAATCCCGGAGCTTCAAGATGCGGTTGTGACGCCGGTTTCGCTTGCCTGTATTCCGATCCTCCATTTGGGCGTGCTTAACCTTAGCTCCTACCATCCGCAGGAATTCATGCCCCAGTTCAGGCGAAACTGGGAGATAATCGGCAATGTTATCGGCCACCTGGTTGTTGGGCTGCAATGCGCCAGAGACGCCGGCCGGCACGTGGTGGCCGAGTTGGCCGGACCCGAAACCTCGGTCTCAGTGGTCCAAAATTTTCTGACCAGCCAAATTTCCGACCTGGTCCTCGATTTCATGCCCCAGGGCATTTGCATTCTCGACACGGAAGGCAGAATCGTCCGAATCAACCGGTGTCTCGAAAAAATACAGGGCGAAAAACTTTCGGAAATTACGGGCAGATCGCCCGCTGTGCTTTTCCAGGATCCGGCGAATTTCGAAAAGCTCCTCGCAAGGGCATCGGAATCCGATGCCGGGCAGGTGGAAAAAACAGATGTGAACCTGATGAACTCAAAGGGTGAGACTTATCTGGCCGATATCAATCTCGTCCGGCTGGTCGAAAAGGGCCGGTCGGTCGGCTACTTTCTGGTAATAGAGGACATAACCAGGAAAAAAGCATTTTCAGACAAAATCATCCAGTCCGAGAAGCTTGCGGCCCTTGGAACGATGGCTGGAGGCGTTTCGCATGATTTCAACAATCTTTTGATGGCGATCCTGGGTCACATTCAGCTCATTTTGCCGCAAATCGAAGACGAGGAGATCCAGCGAAGGCTTCGGAACATGGAAAAGGCGGTATATGACGGATCAAATACCGTCCGGCGGCTTCAGAGGTTCACCGAGCGGGAACGGGACCCCAACGCGGCCCCATCTACCATCGACACCGAAGAAGCCGTCAAGGATGTTGTCGAACTTACCAGGCCGCGCTGGAAAAATCTCATGGAAAGATCCGGGCGCACGATAGATATACAGATGAATCTTCAGCAGAGCTGCCCTGCCGCAATCAATGCGTCAGATCTGAGGGAAATCCTGACCAATCTTCTTCTCAATGCTATCGACGCAATGCCCCAGGGGGGTATCATCACCTTCCGTTCTTACTGTCAGGGCGAGCAGATTTTTCTCGAGGTCAGCGACACTGGTATCGGTATGAGCAAGGATGTCGCGGAAAAAATATTCGATCCCTTTTTTACTACGAAGGGAATCGGAAACTCCGGCCTTGGTTTGAGCGTGTCATGGAGCCTCATCAGCCGCTATGGAGGCGACATCCAGGTAAAGAGCAAGCCGGGCAAAGGCACAACTTTCATAATCAGGCTCGCCAGGGCCGAAGCAGCAAAGGCGCAGCTCGTTTCGAAAACCGGCGAAGGGTCAAGTTCATATCGCTTGCTGCTGGTCGAAGACGACCCGGAGATCCTCAACCTGCTCCGAGATATGCTGCGGCTCAAAGGGCACCGGGTTGTGGCGACGAGCGACGGCGAAAAGGCCCTGGAGTTGATAGATTCGAGCCATTTCGATCTGGTTTTGACCGACCTCGGAATGCCGGTGACAAGCGGCTGGGAAGTGGCCAAGCGCGCCAAGGCAAAAAATCCCAAACTGCCGGTGGTAATGATAACCGGGTGGGGCGCGCAATATGAAGACATAGACCTTGCCAGCCGGGGCGTGGACCTGATGCTGGCAAAACCCCTGAGCTGGGACAAGCTGTTGAGTTCGATTGAAAAGCTGCTCTAGCCGGGTTCCCGGCTGGAAACACCCATTTGTGAAAAGCTTTGCCCGGCGCGCGGCGTCGGGGAAATCCGCCGTTTCTATTGCTCAAAAAAACCGGTCATTGAGGCCTCATCAAGCGTCTTTCCCTCTATTGCGTTCTGAAAGTCGGCCAGAGTTGCGGTGGGTTTAAGGTCCAGCCTGGTATCTTTCAGGGCGTAGATAGTTATAACATACGCGTGAGGGCCCGTGCCTTTCGGAGGTTGCGGCCCGCCATATCCGGCCTCGCCGAATGAATT
Source organism: Syntrophobacteraceae bacterium (assembly GCA_049520035.1). Taxonomy (GTDB): domain Bacteria; phylum Desulfobacterota; class Syntrophobacteria; order Syntrophobacterales; family Syntrophobacteraceae; genus SbD1. Next base: position 11,483 of record JBEKQE010000059.1, read on the forward strand.
CCTGATCTCGATAGCTCCGGGCGGCATATTCTTTCCAGAGGCATCCTCAGGAAGAGAGGATACATCCGGAGGAATATTTATCACCATCCAGTGTGTCCACTTTCTGGCAACCGGGTGCTGATCCACGATAGAGAGCGCGAATGATTTCGTCGCTTCGGGCGCTCCGGTCCATTTCAAGGGAATGGAAATATTATTTCCTCCGACGGCAGGTCGCGCATAATGGGTGGGAATGGCCCCTCGGTTCTTCAATGCGGGGGATAAAAGCTCCATCGCGGCCGCCGAGGGCGAGGGGGCTCTTATTAGCAAAACGGCGGCGGCTAAAAGCGCAATCGTGAGCATTCTATTCATTTGGGCCTCCTTAACTCAGTCTATGCAATTCATATAATGATCGAAAAAGTAAGCCGAAAGTCAGTCTCTCAGTTTAGGCAGACCCGCAGATGCCTCTGTATACGCAATGCTCTTCGCAGGCCCGGCCTTCCTTGAGCCAGAGTGGTGACACGTCCCCGGCAAAGATGGAATTCAGCGCGGCGCCGACCCCTTTTTCCCACTCTTTTAAAAAGGAGCCGTGTTGCTCGGCGGGATCGAACATGACCTGGTGTTTCATGTTTCCCGGCGATCTAAGCTCGATGAAGCCGGCCCCGCTTTTATCATTGGCTTTTGGCGCGCCCGTGACATTTCCCCTTGATAACGCGAGGAGATATGCCGGGAGCTGAGGTTCATTATTCTTATCGATTACCTCGGTTCTGCGGGGAAGCCTGCCGGTCTTGTAATCCCAGCAGATGACGCCCCGTTCGGGGTGTGAATCGATCCTGTCGAGCCGCCCCTTGAGGCGGGCCTGGCAACCATCTATTTCCATGCCTTCGAATGGCCGCTCAACCGCCTTCCATGACCAGCCGTCCAGCATTCTCTCCCGTTCGGCATCCAGCCACTTTAGAAGTAGACCGGGGTGGCCGGGTTTTCCTATCAGCCGCTCGAACTCAACTTTCCAGACTGCATTAGACAGACGGGGTCCGATGGCATAAGTTATAGTTTTTTTCAAAAGATCTGACAAAGCTTCGAATTCCACCTCGGCTTCTCCGAGTCTTTCTGTTGCGCGTAAAACGAAAGAAGCCAGGATCGAATGGACGTTTCGACCCCGTTCCAGTGCCGGGATGCCCGGTTCGAATTCGTCAAGCTCTTCAAGGCCAAGAACATGGCGGAAGAAATACCGGGCCGGGCAGAGCAACGCTGATTGCAGTTCGCTGACCGAAATCTGGTCGGCTGTCGGGAGCGGTTGTATTTGGAACTGGGACCGATCGGGTTCGCAACATGCCTTCCCAATTTCGATCTGAGCCGAACCCCTGATTTTCGAAATACTCTGCCGCACCCACCGCGCCCGCTGCATAGCTGGAAGCCTATGCTTCCAGGGTATTACGGCATCGATCTTTTTCTCGCCATCTTCTGTCCAGAACGGCGACGGGATGCAGATTTCACCATCTTTTGCAGCGGGGCGGCTGAGGACGATTTGAGGAGCAACGGCGAGAAAATTCGCATAAAGGCGGCCCGCAAAGGCGAACTGGCTCTCGATAGTCCCGCCAAGCACTTTCGGGCGTTCCGAAGAGCTGAGCAGGGGGAGCGATCTCACGGGCTGCGGGAAAGATCCTGAAACCAGGCCGGGAATGAATATCTTGCTAAAAGAGAGCCCACGCGCATCGAGCCTGCTAAGGACCTGGATGCCGGCGTCCTCGAACCCGCTCTTCTGGATCCGTACGCGGCTTGCCGCGGTAGTCAGCAACTCGAAAAATTCGTGTGCGCTCAGGCTGGTTTCCCCAAATACCGTTTCGAACTCAGAGATTATTCGAACCAGGTTGTCCCACGTAATCCGGTCCAGTTCGTTGGCGAGCACCGGAAACTGGAGGGCCGTCCAGATGCGGCGCAAGGTCTCCGTCCACTTTGAAACCATTTTCACGCCCACCTGCAGAAACGGAACTATGGCGGCCCTGATCCCGCTGCACCCATCGGGAAAGATTTCTTCAGCCGAATCGCGAACAGCCTCAAGCAAAGGGTCCATTCCACTTTCGATGCCCTTTTCACGCCAGGTCCTGTCCCATTGGCTCAGACGCCGGTTCCACCGGGAGAACGAACCATAGTATGGGGAGCGCAGAAAAGTGAACAGGTCATTGCGCTTTTCACCGCCCAGGGCGCACCGCATCGGCAGCATTGCGGCATTGTAAAGCCCCTGGCTGCACAGGTTCCGGTCAGGACAAAGATTGTAGGCTGCCCGTTTTCCCCTGACAGGCTCTCCGAGTATATCCTGGAGCCGGTTCGAAACAGCCGGGCTGTAGAATTCGGAATCGCACAGCACGACCGCAATTTCATGAGGCGCATTCTCTTTGACCGCTATCAGCAGGTTTTCCATAAGCACGGTGATTTCCTGCTCGGGATCGGAGCAAACCAGGCGACTCGGCTGGGCGTTACCCGCAGGCAGGGCGAAAAATATCGCCCCGACTTTCTTTTGCAGCTCCTCCAAAAGGTATTTTTCCCAGTGGCCCGCAAATTCGAAGCCAACGAAGGCCATTCTGCTCCGATTCGCTTTTCGTTCCAGCCCCGTCAAGTTCCGGGCAATTTTTTCGGGCAGCCGAGCGGGGTGGAACAGTCCCCTCCGCGCGAGTCTGTCGTCAAAGGAGCGCCAGATTTGGCGCCTCCATCCGATCAGGGGACTGGTCTCCTGGCCTCCTGCCGGATCTATTGCAAATCTCAAGCACTGCTCAAAGCTCTCATCCAGCAGATGAATCAACTCGATGTCAGGGGCCGCTGGTTCAGGCGGGGGCGCCTCATGCAGGCTGTCTTTGAGAAATTGCCATCGCAAAAAAGAGGATGAGGCAGGCAGCTCCTCCGGCCACAGTTCCGTCCAAAAGTTCTCCATCCATCGGTTCAGGGTAAAGATTTTTGGGGTATCCCACCCGGGTTTTCCCTCTTCGATTCGTCTTAATCGAAATTGCCGCTCTATCTGGTGGACAAACCGGTCGGTCTCGGCCAAAACCGTATAGCCCTCTTCAAGAAGAACGAGCAGCCTGTTCTGAAGGTCCTGATTGGTCATCTTGATTAAACTTGGATCCGATCGGGGTGATTGCCAAATTTCTGCCCTTTGTTAAGGCCGCCAAGCAGAAACTGGTTTTAAACGCAATTAGAAGCTATATAATAAAACTTTATCGCTCAAAAGTCGCTAAATTATGTCCAAACCAGACCGGAGCGCAGGAAGCAAAAGTGAACTGCAAAAACGTTTTCTCCAATGTTTTGGAATGCATCGGCAATACTCCGCTCATCCGCATAAACCGGATGAACCCCAACCCGGCGGTAACGTTTTATATAAAATTCGAGGCGAAAAACCCGGCGGGTTCGGTGAAAGACAGGGCGGCCCTTTTTATGATCGAAGCGGCAGAGCGCCAGGGGCAGCTCGTTCCCGGCAAGATCATTGTCGAAGCAACAAGCGGCAATACCGGAATCGGGTTGGCGATGGTTGCGGCGGTCAAGGGCTATCGCGTCCTTTTCACCATGCCGGAGACTGCCAGCCTGGAGAGGCAGAAAATCCTCAAAGCGTTCGGCGCCGAGCTCCTGCTCACCCCCGGCTCATTGGGCACAGACGGGGCGATCGAAGAGGCTTACAATCTGGTGAGGGAAAACCCTGACCGCTATTTCATTACAGACCAGTTCAATAACCCCGCTAATCCTGCTGCTCATTATTATGGGACAGGACCGGAGATCTACGAGCAAACGGAGGGCAAAGTAAGCACTATCGTCGCCACACTCGGCACGACCGGGACGGCCATGGGCATTCTCAGGGCAATGAAGGAAAAAAATCCGGCCGTCAGGGTTGTTGCCGTCGAGCCTCTTCCGGGGCATAAGGTCCAGGGACTCAAGAACATGAAAGAATCCTATGTCCCGGGGATTTTCGACCGGTATGCTCTGGACGAGATTATCCATGTGAAGGACGAGGATGCTTTCGAGGCCGCCCGAAGACTGGCCAGGGAAGAGGGGATATTTGCCGGTATGAGTTCCGGGGCTGCGATGGCCGCCGGAATTCAGATAGCTTCCGCCATGGGGGAAGGCGTGCTGGTTGCAATCCTGCCCGACGGAGGAGACCGCTATCTCAGTACAAACCTGTTTACAACAATGCTCGAGCCGGACTTCAGGTTCTATAACCTGCTGGATCGGCGGAAGGTGGAATTCAAACCTGTCAAGGAAGCAAAGGCGCGTATCTGCGTGACCGGACCTCCACTGGATCAATCGCTTTCGATTTCAGACGCGCGGCGATTCCTGCTTGCAGACCTGCTGTCCAGGTTTTTTCAGGTGAAAAATTTTTCGGTCGATGAGGTCGTTCTCATTCCGGATTTTGACAGCCGCACCATAAACAGCTCAATTGCCGCTGGAATGTGCCTCGGGCCCTACACCCAGCAGCGATTCGATTCCTTTCTGGGCGACCTGGATTCGCTGGGGATAAACCGGGCCTACCGATATCCACGGACGACCGAACATCTCGACACCATAATAGAATTCACCAGGGACCTGATATCCGCAGAGTTTGCATACGACAAACTCCGCTCGGTCTATTTCGACCTCTCCAGGAGCAACAGCTACGGGAGACTTTCCGGGATCGACCCCAAAAAAGTTCGCGCGGGTAAAACCGTTGACCTCAACGCCTATGAGAAGCTCAACCCGAGCGATTTCGCGCTGCTCAAAAGGGCTACGCTCTCGGAGCTCAAAATGGGCGCCTACGTCAAAACGGACTGGGGTAACGTCATTCCGACCTGGCACATATCGGCGGCTTCTGCGGCCATCCACGATCTCGGACCACAGATAGACATTGTGGTAAGCAGCATGGATTTTCTTTTCCCGCACCTGGAAAACGTGAGGGAAATCGGTGAAGCCCTTACAGGCAAGCCCTTCGCAAATATCTGGATGATCGCCGAACGTGTCTGGTCGGCAAGGAGAGGCAAAGGGACCGGCCGGGTGGACGAAAGCAAGCCCGTGCGGGATCTCTTCGCATTGGGATTCTCGGCCCGCCAGGTTAGGTACTGGCTCCTTGGCACTCATTACCGAAAGCCGATCCAGGCAACCTCGGACAATATCTCCAGCACGGTCAGAGGATTGAGGCGTATTGACGAATTTATTGTAAAGGTGCGTGCCTCCGCAGGCCCGACCGGGGAAAACGCACAGCTCTCCGAGATGATCTGCATTCTCGATCAGGAATTTCTCGATTCGCTCGCTGACGACCTGAACCTTCCGCATGCTCTTGCCGCCATATTCCGCTTCATTCGTCAGGCAAACCCGATAATCGATCAAACAGGGGTTAGCAGCTCACAGAAGCTGCAAGTCCTCGAAATATTCCAAAGAGCTAACTCCATTCTTGGCTTTTTCGACCTGAGTTCACGCCTGCTCAGCCCGGCTGAGGAAAAACTGATCCATGACCGCGAGATTGCGCGAAAAGAGAAAAACTGGGCCGACTCTGACAGAATCAGAAACGATCTGCTCAAGTGCGGCATCCGCGTTATCGACACCCCTGCGGGGAGCAGATGGGAATGCAGTGAGCAGTGAAGAGTGAAGCGGGAAGCGGGAAGCGGGAAGCGGGAAGCGGGAAGCAGCCGGAAGAGTTTTGAGTTCTTAGTAGTTGGTTTTGAGTGGTTACTAAAAACTAAAAACTCGAAACTAAAAACTCTTATGGTTCTATCGCTTCGCGACGAGCGGCGAAAAAACAAATCCCTTAATTCCACTCGAGTTCTGCAATTAGTCGGCAATACTTTACTACACAGTCATTTCGGCTTAGCAAACGGCAACCAGGGGCGGCAACGGCTTCGCAGTGAACAGTGAGCAGTGAGGAGTGAGAAACCAAATCCCTCAATCCCTCGATAAAGATCACAATTCCCCATTTAGGAATTTAGGAATTTAGGAATTCAATTGCTCAATTCCTCAATTCGCTTTTAATCCCTCAATCCCGCAATCCTTCAATTCCTCAATTCCTCAATTCGCTTTTAATCCCTCAATCCCGCAATCCTTCAATTCCTCAATTCCTCAATTCCTCAATTTTATTAATAGGACCGACGGAGGGGGGGAGGAGGCAGGGCATGCTTATCAGATTACTCGTTATGGTGATTTTTCTGTTATTTGACGTCGGCTGTCTCCAGGCGCAGGTCGTTTCGGGAGATTACGACAGCCTGTTAATTGGTGTGGACCCGGCTGGCGGGACCATTACGGGATATTATGCAAATTTTACCGGACTTGATGAATCCACGGGCAAGCCTCTCTTTAGCTGCATCTTTTTTCTGAAAGGATCGATGAAGGGGCCTCCTCCGTACACTATCGACACCTGGTTCCCGGCGGACAAGACACGAAAGGACCTCATAACCGGATCGCTCACCCCGGTAGAATCGGATGGGGCTGCGGCACTGAAGATCAAACTGCCGAAGGAGCATGGCGGCTGCTGGAATGTCGAGCATTTCGCCGGTGACGACGGGGCGTCCTTCCAGCTCGAGGCCCCCGGAAAATGGAAAACAATCAGGGTCGTATCGGCGCAGAGGGCCTACTTTCACTATGATGCCTCCGAACCGAAGAAGCGCAAGGCTTATGCAGTCAAGGGAGATCCGCTCAGGGTCTACGAATCCAAGCCGGGGTGGGTGTATGCCGAATTCAGGAATCCGGATGGAAAAACGACTGCCGGCTGGATCAGGGAAAGCGAGCTTTTTCCAGCCGATCCACCCGCCAAATAGCAGCCGGCAAGAAACGCAGTTCGGATGCATAGCACACAACTTGATACATTATGCCGGTTTATGACAGAAGCAACAACGGGGTCCCTGCGCGAGGAACATTTAAAAATAACTCCTCCTGGTTCTATCGCTACGCGACGTGACCTGAAATCGTTGCCGTTTCCGGATCATACGTTCAAAAAATGAAGCTGGTTGAATCGGCAAGGAGTTGGCAAGCGACCTTGAGTTTGTTGATTTAAACGAGACTTGAATGTAGTATCATGAAGGTTGGATGCATTTTAGCCGTTTTGCACACGGTAATCGAATCTGGGCAGGATTTGCAAACATGCCTACCGTATGTATTAAAAAGGGTTATCGATTCTACTTTTACAGCTTCGATTGTGATGAACCGAAACACGTACACGTTCAGCGAGAGAGATTCGTTTGCAAATTCTGGCTCCAACCTGTAGCTTTGAGCAAGAATCATGGTTTTTCTCCTAAGGAACTGAATACGATTCGACACATTATCAGCTCCAATCGAGACAAATTGTTGGAGGGATGGAATGAACATTGTGGCTAACGTATTTGAGGCGAGGCTAGTGGATATTCGAATCACCGAAGATGAGATTGTTGCGCATCTTGTCGACGGCCGAACCATCAGTGTGCCTCTTGCATGGTCTTGGCGTCTGTCAGAGGCAACTCCCGACCAGCGAAACAATTTCGAGATTATAGGCGATGGACAAGGCGTTCACTGGCCGGACATAGACGAAGACATCAGTGTAGAGGGAATGCTTTGCGGCTCTCCGGCCCGTCGCCCGGAGTACTCTTCCGGATCCCAAAAGGGCGCGGAAAAATCGACATAGCACTTTTGTGGGAGAGTGGTTGCAGCATTCCATGTGAGATGCTGAGGAGCGCCGAATTTTCGGAATGGATGACGAATCCGCGATACGCGAGCGCCAAGCCCGGCTTAGAGGTATCATTTCGGTCGAAAATGTGCTTTTAAGCGCCAATCAGGCATGTGTCTTTAATATTTATCCATAGAAACCGGGTTATTGTCTTGGGCCCGACCCCGAAATCCGCAGCCGGCAACGAAAAGGCTGACATCCCGCAGGGAACGATGGCCAGTATCTCGAAGCGGGCCGGTAGAGATGACAAACTATGATTTGGTCGTTAAAAGTTAGTTGATCTTTTGTACTAAGAATCGGGGGAGACACAGTGAAGAAGCAACTTACAGCCATCATCCAGCGTGAGGGAGACGGGTATGTGTCGCTCTGCCCGGAGCTGGATATTGCCAGTCAAGGCGATACGATCGAGGAGGCTCGAAATAATCTTCAGGAAGCGGTTGTACTATTTTTCGAAACTGCCTCTCCGAATGAAGTTCAGACACGCTTGCATGAGGAAGTGTACGTGACCCAGGTGGAGGTATCTATTGGGTAAGCTCCGTGTCCTCTCCGGGAAGCAGGTCTGCAGAATCCTCGCAGGCCACTATATCGTGATGCAAAAGCGGCTTTCAGATACAACGATTACCGTCCCGGTTCCAAACCATGACGAACTCCGCGTCGGTACGCTTCAATCGATCATCCGCCAGTCAGGTGTGCCCAAGAGCGAGTTCGAGTCATGAGAAGTACCCCCGGCGCATGAGCGCCGCGCGGAAGCGGGTGCACCAGATGGATCGTCGTTAAATGGGCCATTTCCAGGCAAAACAGCATTTTAAGACTTTATAATGGCCGATTATGAGCACTCTCTCCTTGGCCAGCAAGGTTTTAGCGTGGTCCGACCCCGAATCATGTGTTGTAGATTGTCCAGTTATGGAAACCACCTCGGCCTTGTTAAATAGACCATAAAAACAGGGGGTTCCGCATGGAGGACAATTCTGACACAGAGGTGTATAAGTGCGCGATTGAGCGAAACCTAGCTGAATTGCAGCGAGCCATTCTTAATCGCACCACGCTACTTGGCCTTGAAGATGCCATTAAAAGTGCCAGCATAAGCCATCTTTTCCTGAGACTAACATACGACGCCCTATTCAATGATTACATTGCACACTGTATTAAGGTATTTGAATTCCATGCTGGACGCAGGCGGGCGGCTTCTTTCTGGTATATCTATGAGAAGGACAGAGAATTTATTGATGAGTGTGCATATAGTATGCCGATGAATATCAAGGGACTAAAGAAGGTTAGCAGACAACTAGAACACATTCGCAACAATACACATTTTCACATCGATGCTGTTGGTGTTCTCAATCCTAAAGCGATATGGCATAAAGAAGATCTTTCAGGCAAAGATCTTTCGGCGGCTGTTGATACCGCATGGTACCTACTTACAAACTTGCAGAACTTATTGAGTCTGCCCGAAGTTACGCTACCAAAGCGCTATAACCGTGCCCTTGTGCAGCGGTTGGCGGTCTTGGTAGAAGCAGAGGACGACGGTCTCTAAACGGTAATCGAACTGGCAAAAAGACGTGGTATGTACTCAGGCATGGATCGTAATCATCAATATCATCCTGGAACATTTCACAAAATGACCACCACAAATCGAGGCTGTGCTTTTTTCACAATCCCTGCTGCCCAGCAAAATGTTTGTCGTAGTGTTCTTGACAATGTTTAAAGAAAATATTAATCCAGAAATATATTATAATAATCAGAATTACTTTGAAGTTTAAAGATAAATATCCTCAAGAAAGTTTAAAGTGCTATCCAGAGCATCGACTGCATTTTGCCTAGTAGCTGGAACAGCGTCATGCAATAATATATTGGCACATCTTACTACTTTCTTTGCATTCCAAGCGGATTGTTTCGATATGAGTTTACGTGTACATGCCATATCAATATTTTGTGGTAGAGTGCTTCCACGAGTACACTTCATTTGCTTTAGAATTGTCTCAATTACTGATCTGCATAACGATACCGTGGCGCTAAAGTGCCCGTATACGAAACACCATCGTGATTCATGATAAATATGTTTAATACCATCTGGAATCTGTGATCCAATTCTGACAAATGGTGGAGCAAGTTGGTAATAGTTAGAGAGAAATGTATATCTATCAAGAACATCAGTTTGTTCATGGAAGTCAAGTATTTTCTCGTGATAACTATCCCACATCTCATCAAGATTAAAGAGATTCTTGATCATCATCCTTTGAACCCTAGCTTGATCTTTTCCAGCAAAAGACTGCCTGATTTCGATTCTATCGACCTCTATTAAAAGGTCATTTAACTCTTCTTCAAGGTCATATCTTCTTTTTTCCAGTTGTTGTTTTTTGTCAGCAGTCATCAAAATGGGGGGACTTCTATCCTTTTTAAGCTGAGCATTAATCGATATCATTTCACGGAGTAGGTCGAATATTCTCGTGTCCTCTTCAGAACTACGCATGGCTAACCTTTTGTCGCAATGGTGTGATCAGAAATATCCAATGTTTATCGCCCTAAATATCATGAAGCTTTTTACCGGAATAATGCATCAACTTGACTATCTGCATACGCCGAACCACGTGTCGGAATAGAATTTTTGCTCGAAAAGTCTCTGATGCACTCAGGAATTCCCAACAGCATACAATTTTCCCTATAGAATATGCAAGTCAAACGTGCGCAGGACTGGTTTTGGCGATTTTCCGACGCACCTCCTCCCACAGTTGGTTGCTACCCCGGATAAAGATGGACCCACCTGCACGGTCTTTATGGACCCACCCTAAAGTTCCATGATTCAGCATATTCGCTGCCAAGAGCGCCGTGTTTTGGACCCACCACCCTCCCTCCGTAAACCGGCTTGTTGTCTACATGTCTCCGTATGTGCAAGACCGCCGTCATCTTTCATCAGTCGAATTTTTGGAGACTCGATCAAGTTGCCTGCGGCAACTGAAAATCTCCCTGCAACGATATGCTGCGCTACCATACTGGATTTCCGGTGCTTTTTCTTCTTGTTCTTCCTCCTCAGCCGAACCACCGGCCAGAGTGGACCCAGGCGGGTGGTATTGACTGTTGCCGCGCGGCAACTCCAAGCAACATTTTTTCTCTGAACTAGCCACAGGTGGGCCTAAACTGATAAGTGGATTCAAAAACCGTTGCATGATTATGGCCCATCACCGGCCAAAAGGGTCCGATTTCCGGAGATGGGTGGGTTCAATGTTGACGGGGGACAACACGGAGAGGACAAAGAACGCCTCCCTCGTGGAGATCGTGAAGGCATTCCAGATTTTGAAAACCTTGGAACTAAGCGTCGAAGGGAAGCCCTCGAAAGTGGGAGGTGGGGTCAAACCTACACTTTTGACAACCCAAGCTCCCTCTCAAGCATTCCAACAGATTTGCGCACAGATACATTCTGCTTCATCTCCTCCGCAACCCGCCTGCTTGCCTGCGTAACCGCTGACTCTCCCACCCCGTATGCTGCGCCAATCTCTTTAAGCTTGAGCCCTGTGTGACGCCGGCATAGATACAGTCCCACCCGTCGCGCCTTCGCCCGGTCATCCATGAACAGATCCTCCACCGCGGAACGGATCGCCTCGAACCCCGGTCTGCCTGCAAGTTGACGAACTGCGGGCAACTCACGGTCCGCCTGCGCCTCCTTTAGGAATTTCTCCCGTACCCACGCAACAAAAGACTCGCCCCCCAGGACCGTCGATGCCGTCACATGCTCAAATGGGTTTGGGCACTCTCGCCCGGCTTGCCCCTCAACGAAATCCCGGTACCGCTTCTGAGCCGTTTTTTCATTCGACGCAAAGAAGGAAAGGATGAACTCCCGGTGCAGCCACTGGGGCGAAGAGGCCAACCCGGCGTATGCCCGGTAACTCGACCACTCGTACTCGCCGGGCTTTGCAATGATCTTGGCTCTTACCGGATTGAGGTGGATGTATAGAGAGAGTTGCTTAGCATACTCTCTCGCCCGTTACTATCCTATCCTATTCGCCTGACGCCCGCCCTATCAGGGGCGTGGGGAATGGCGTTGACCAACTGTGTGGGGGAGGTGTGTCCTGAATTCGAAAAAATCAGCCTCATATCTTTTACAATTGTGTGTTCTGCTGGGAAAATTGTATGCTGTTTGAACTTTTGGAGTGCACCAGAGGTTTTTCGGGCGGAAATCCGATCACTCATCTAGTGCAGAGGCATAGCGCAGAAGTTGATGCATTATGCCGGAGGATACTTCTGAGAGATAAAGCCTGTGAGCTGAGTTGCTTTTCCATCTATATACTCTCACCAAGGAGAGAAAAAAGTATCACAAATCCAATGCCGAATCTCCAAGCTTCCGAACTGAAACAGGGCTTGGATGTCAGATATATCGCTTGGACCGACAGAGACAGAGGAGCAAGAGTCTCGGACAAAAGCATCAGTAGTTTGAAAATCGGGGTGTCCACCCCAGTTGCCAGTCCGCATAGTCCACTCCAGAGTTTGTGAGTAATTCCCAAAAAGGGAAGGGCAAAATTCCCGCTGCCAGTGATCGACCCGGATGGGAGGCGGACATGAACATATATGAGCCACAAAGCGATTGGGGATTTTCGGGAGGGGCGCCATTGGCGAAGAAGGCCGTAAACAGCATTGTTTTCAAGATCGCTATTCCTTTGATCACCATATTGGCGACAATCGCCGGCGCCGAAGTCATTTTTCGGTCGCTTCTTTTCAATTGCCCTTCACTCATGGACCGGTGGCGGCGTCCGGGTTTATACGCCGACGCCGAGTCCGACGACAATTACTGGAAATTGCGGGTATTTTTCGGCGCTTCCCCCGCCAAGCGAGACGACCCGCTTTTGGGTTACGTAAAGCCAGACATAACGCCGGCGGACTATTATCATCGGGAGGCGCAGGATGTGGGCGGGAGAAAGCCCGTTTTGCTCTATGGCGACTCCTTCGCCCAGGGCGTTGCGCCCCCGAGGGACCGTTTCGAGGGCATCCTGAACGCCCGTACTGGGTTTAACGGGAACTACCATCTTTTGAATTACGGCGTGATCGGCTACGGCTTGGACCAGATTTATCTGTTGTACTCGAAGTCAGTCGGACATTATGCCGACCCTGTTGTCATCTTCTCGCTCCTTGACGGCGACATTGACAGGTGTGTTTTGTCGATGCGCGAGGGGCAAAAACCCTACTTTCTTCTTAATGAGGGCCGACTGGAGCTGAACGGTCTACCGATAGAGAGCGATCAGAACAGGTTTTTCTCGCAACGGCCTCCAGACATCGGCTGCTACCTGTGCAACCTGGCCTGGTTCGCGGTTCTTCCCAACCGGCTGGACCCGAACTACCCTGCGGCCCCTCGGACTTCTCAAAAGAAGCGGATTGCACAGGCGATACTCCTGGAAGCGGCAAACGACCTGAGAAGGCGAAACCTGAGATACGTCTTTCTCGTTTTCGAAGGGATGCACAGGACGTGGCAAAGGCCTTTGAACTGGAGGATCTCGTTTCTTTCGGACCTTTTCTGCAGGCACGGCATACCCCATATATGGGCCCGCAGGGCCATCGAACGGCGTGTCGCCCGAAACGAATTCCACGAGGCCGACTATGTTGTCGAAGACCAACATCCAAACGGGCGGGCAAACGCTTTGGTTGCCGACAGGATAACCGATTGGCTGCGGACCGGAGAGGCAGACCATGACGACGATTAACCTGGGACGGATACGTATGGAAATAGGGGACGCCCTTTATATCTTACATTTACAAAGCTCTGCAGCTCTTGAGTAAACATCCTTGACCCGTTTCGGAAACCTCCCCGGTGGTCTCCATCATGGAATATCCCCCCGGCGCATCCCAGATGATTTTCCTGATCGATCAACAGCCTGCCCCCTCCCCGGTGGTTTCCATCACTGAGTATCCCTTGGGCAGAGCGTATAACAGCCCGAGGAAGCAGTGGTCCAAGTGCGGAAGCTTTCAGCAATTACCGGCAAGAGACGGTGGCCCGATCGGATTCAGGGCGCCTAACAAGAGAATATCACTCCTCTGTACGTTACAAATCCTTCAACGTGCAAGTAGCTCACAAACAGAGAAGGTTAAATGTTTCTCTCGTCTGTGTTAACTCAGTCCTTCCCGGGATATGCTTTTCATGTATTTAGCCTGGTTGATTTTTAATTTATTCTTTTTTTTAGGTTGAGGTTCGTTTTGTTTTAGTTTGTGAGGTCTTGTTTTTTTATTTGTTTTATCATTATCT
>JBEKQE010000060.1:0-25245 GCA_049520035.1 Syntrophobacteraceae bacterium
CATTCGGTTCTCGGCATTTAGGAAGAATCGCTCTCGCAATATTAGCAACTTACGGACAGTCAGACCCAGAAAGAGGGTCAAAACGAATGAAAAAAACTTCCAACTGCGGAAGTTGGGTTAGCTCTTAACCGCTTCCTGAGGATCCTTGAGAACCGCCGGTTTTTTCCGGGGCAATGAAGCGGAGGGTCCCATCGGAACTGGTCACGCTATGGACTTTGCCGTCACGGAAAATCACAATGGCGAAATCAAAGGACCATTGATTTCCATGGATAGCGGTGGGCGTTCCCTGAACGGCGAGCACTTCCTCGGGTGTGGAACCGATTGTGAAATTTTTTGGCGGTTCCGGGCCGGATAGGGAGGCAGGCAGGAGGCGTATTTTCAAGTTGCCGAAATAGTTGTCGTATTCCACAACCCGCCCGTTTTTGAACACAAGCTCGGAAAATCCGTAAAACCACCTGTCCCCTTCGAGCCGCGTTGGGGTTCCCTGGACCAGCAGGACTTCCTCTTCACTCGAGCCGATCGTGATGTATGCGGGGGGGGCGCGATCCTCGGAGACGCCAGGCTCCATGCGCACCCGCAGCGACCCGTCGAAATTATTGAACTTAGAGACACGTCCATTTCTGAACTGTATCTCAGAAAGTCCGTAAGTCCAGATTTGGCCCTGGACACGGGACGGGGCCCCCTGGATAGCGAGCACTTCGGAGGCAGTCGACCCCAGGGTGAAAAAAGCGCTCGGCGCCGCCGGCTGTGGCTGGAGGAGGGCAGAGGGCAAAACGGGAGAAGGGATAGCCGTAAGATTGGCGGAGGATTGCGGACTGGTTGTTTCGGGTGGTTCCGGGCTGTTTGGGTCCTTGGCCCCGGGTGGGTGTTCGACGGTCGGCGGTCCGAGAGTTTCCGTATCGACCGCGTTATCCTGGAAAAACGAAGGAAGTTGCGTCAAAATGAAAACGGCTGCCGCCAATAGCAGGACAGGCACGACGATCTTTGCCCTGGAAAATACTCCGATATCGATTTTCGCCAGGGTCCGGGCGACGGCGGCGGCGTGAGCTTTTATTCCGGGCCGTTGCGCGGCATGAGGGGCGGTCCCGGGGCCGGCTGCTCGGCGATCTCCATAGCCCGCCCGCCCGCCCGCTAGGTGTGCAGTTTTTGTCCAGCTCCCGGTAATACGCCTGTACGCCTCGTCGATTTCCCTGAACTTTTTCTCGGCAATCGCCCTGGTCTCGTAAGGTTTGGAATGGTGGCGATCCGGGTGCCATTTCTTGACAAGCGTCCGATAAGCCTGCTTCACTTCAGATGGCTTCGCGCCCTGTTCCAATCCGAGTGCTCGGAAATCGGCTTCTAATAAGACGTCGGGAGCCATAATCCGGAGTTCCCGTATAATTATGGGCCACGCACGCAGTTCGGCATCGTGCAAAGTTTATGATTATAACTATATACCAGAGCGTTGAGCGGCAAAAGTCGATTTTTAAACTTCAGTTTATAAATTACTATCAATGTTCAGAAGAGTAACTATAATCCAGATAGCACTGTGCCGGCGTATTGGCCGGACAGGGTCCACGGAAATATTTAAGCGCCCTGTCCCGGAGACCGATTATTTCAAAAAGGCGGGAAACCGATGCTCATACTGACCAGAAAACCGGGTGAGTCAATTTTAATCGGCGACGATATAGAGGTCACAATCACCTCAATCAATCAGAATAAGGTGAGAGTGGGCATTAAGAGCCCTGCGCACATTCCTATATACAGGGAAGAGCTTTACAGGAAGATTCAGAAGGAGAATAAGGCCGCGGCGCTTATCGGCAAAGACGAGTTCGAAAGTCTGCTCGACATATACTCCAGTGGCCGGCAAGGCGGTGACCCGGACCGGCAATGATTCCCTGAATTGTCATACGAGGAGTTTCCATGCAGGTTGATACGACCCGTTTCGGAAAAATAGAGATAGCGGAAAAAGAACTGATCACCTTCCCCTGGGGGGTTCCAGGTTTTGAACAGCTCAAGAGCTATGTCCTGCTGGAATATAAAAACGGCCCCTTCCAGTGGCTCCAGTCAGTGGATGAGCCTTCCGTGGCTTTCGTCGTTTGTGCCCCTGACTTCCTGGGCCTGGTATACTCCGCGCCGGATGCGAAAAAAAGGCTGATTAACCTGGAACATGATGAGGATCTGGTCGTCCTCAATATAGTTTCATTCAATCGTGAAAAAGGGGCCATACGCTTTCATGTAAAAAGTCCGCTCCTGTTCAACGTTGCAGCCAGGATCGGCTATCAATGGACAATGGAAGCCGATGAGCTCCAGGGCCATCTCACAATGCCCGCCGGCGATTCTCGGCAAACAGTGTGAGTGGATTGGGATTTTAATGATTTGTCTTGGGAAACTCTTGTGAGATCGAAAATGAGACGAGAAAATACTGCCGGCAAAAACGGAGGGCCGGGCGGTTTCTCGGTTGCAAGCTATAACATCCATAAGTACGTCGGAATTGACGGTGTATTCGATCCCGAACGTGTCACGCAGGTCATAAAGGAATTGAAGGCCGAGATTGTAGGGCTGCAGGAAATCGACTCACTGTATTACAAAAAGGAAAACCTGGCCGGTCTGATAACCCGAAAAGCCGGCCTGGAGGTAGTGCTGGGCCCGACTAAGCGAAACCGTTACGGCCATTTCGGAAACGCACTGATGACTTCATGCACGGTGAAAGATGTAAGGCGTATAGATTTGAGCGTGTTCGGCAGGGCGCCTAGAGGCGCCCTTGACGTGGACTTGCTCGTAAAGGGGGAAACCATCCGGGTGATAGTGGCCCATCTGGGACTGGGATTCGGGGAACGCCGCAGGCAGATCAGGCGCCTGCTCGACATCTTTTGCTCAGAGCGCGACAGAATGGAAATAATGCTCGGCGATTTCAACGAATGGCTCCCTCTGGGGAATCCGCTGTGCCGGGTTCACAGTTTTTTTGGAAAATCGCCGACCTTGCGGACTTTTCCTTCCTTCATGCCTGTTCTGCCGCTTGACAGGATCTGGGTTCGGCCTATGGCGTCCCTGGTGAGTATGTCAACACACAAGACGCCCCTGAGTCGCAAGGCTTCGGACCATTTGCCCGTAAAGGCCCTTATCGTTCAAGGCGGCAAGACGAACGGCAACTTTGTTATTCCGGATGATCGCGTGATTTCTCACGGCCTCTTTTCAGCAGTAACGAGCCGCAGGGCTCCGAGGTAATAAGTCTTGCCTCGGATGACCTTCAGAGCAAACGCCTTGAGAAATTGATCGATCCCTCCCGTCCGGGTAAACCGGACGAAATTTTTAAAGTGCTCTCCGCCCGCAATTCTTTCCAGAAGCCCCAAAAGCGCCAGGCCAGGAGCACACCTCCAGTTCTCCGGGGCTGCGTAGTCGAAGACGATTAGCTTTCCGCCCGTGGTCAGGACTCTCAACATTTCACCAGTGGTTCCCATCCTTGTCTCAGGCGCCATTTCATGTAAAGCCAGGCTGATGGTAACGCAGTCGAAAGACGCGGGGCCGAAGGGCAAGTTTTCAGCATTGCCGAGAAGGTATGCAATGGCCGGAGGGCTTTTGTCGCGCGCCACTCGAAGCATTGCCGGTGAGAGGTCTATTGCGGTGACCTTCATGCCTGCCTTCGCAAGCATTATTGCCTGCTCTCCGGTCCCGCACGCAACATCCAGAATGCGACGGCATTTTTCTGCCTCCGCGCACCGGACGATGCCTTTGCGTGCGGGTCTGAGAAACGACCCCGCAAAGATGTCGTAAAATGGGGCGACCAGAGTATAGAAATCAACCTTTTGATGGGGATTGTCCCGGTTAGTTTTACTTTCCATTCGAATCCTCATGATTGGCGTGTGTTCGCACTGGACCTCTTCACCAACCGGCGGAATCAATGTAAGCACTTCAAAACCGCTTTTCATAAATCGCAACAGAATATACTATTGGCGGACCGTGTGCCGATCTCGCGCTCAGGCGCTTTATCTCGAAAACAGGACCTGACTTTTTCGATGCTTTATTCTCGAACCTTTCTTTCCCTGGCTCTAGCAAATCTGTCGTGCCTCTCCAGCTTCGGCACCTTTTTTCTTTTTCCCCTCTTCATCACGGCCCATGGCGGGGATCAGGTCGACATCGGCATCATTTTGGGGGCTTTCGCATTGTCTTCTGTCCTGTGCCGCCCCTGGATTTCAGATATGATAGACAGGATCGGAAGGAAGAAAAGTTATGCGGCGGGCTTGACGATCATGACACTCATGCCCCTTGCATACCTGTTTTTCAGAGGCGCTCTCGATAGTTTTTATCTTCCTCTAATTATAGTGCGGGTGGTTCACGGGATTGGATTCGCGATTTGCATTACTGCCGCATTCACCTATATCGCCGACATAATACCCCATGAACGTCTGAACGGAGGACTCGGAATGTTTGGGATATCCGGGCTTGCGGGGACCGCTCTCGGCCCGGTTCTGGCGGAGATCGTCATCCACGGGGCGGGATTCGACCTTCTGTTCATCGTTGCCGCCGCTATGTCCGGTGTGGGGCTGATAATCCTGTATCCACTGAAGGATTCCTACGTTCGTGTGGTCAAGCCGGTTGAGTCCTCCTTTTTCCTGGTCCTCCAAAAGAGGCGGGTTTTCATGATAGCCGTCATAGCCCTGCTTTTCGGGTTTGGGCTGGCCGCCGCAAACGGGTTCGTAGCGCCGTTTGCGAGCGAGAGGCGGATTTCTTTCATATCGCTCTATTACATCGCATACTCTTCGGCCGCTATCCTCACCCGGCTGTTGGGAGGCAGCTTTATTGACCGTCAGGGCGAAGACAAGATCATACCGTATGCGCTGGCGCTCATGGGCGGGGGGCTGCTGTTGCTGGTGTTCATGAAAGAAAGCAATATGCTCTTTTTCTCGGGGTTTATTACCGGATGCGGCCACGGGTTGCTCTACCCCGCGCTGATCGCCCATGCCATCAGGGGGGAACCCCAGAATGTCAGGGGGAAAATCACGGGGGCCTACACCGGAAGCATAGATGCAGGGGCGTTCGTCGGATCGGTAATCCTCGGATATGTGGGCGAGCTTGTAGGGTTCCCGGCGCTATTCCTGGCAGCGGGCGCAGCGGTCCTTTGCGCCGTATTTATCTTTCGTCGTGAAAACATATTTAAGTCACCCCGCCCCAACGGCTGAAAAAAGTGCGACCAGCACGCCGATCAGGCTCTCCCCTGCTATTATTCCCGAGGCTACCGGTATAACATATCCTTCCATACGGGTTTTTCGCACAAACGATGCTATAAGCGCCCCCAGAAAAATAGAGCGCGCGTTCCAGAAGGGAATTACAAACGCAAGCCCCAGGCCCATGGCTGAAGGAAGAAGAGATCGGATTCTCGAAGGCGCCAGGCGATCGAGCGCCGAAAGCAGTGCCCCGACAGCTATCCCAATGGCAAGGGCAATTCTCGCTGAACCGTGCAGGCTGGAGAGGCCGTTGGCGAGCAGTTCGGCCACCCCTTTCCACACCTGAGCGCCGGGAGCGGGAAATCTATCGCCGCCGAGAATGTCGGCCGTTGGCGCCAGAAGGTAGAAAGAAGGGACGATCACCGCCGCTCCGGCAAAAATGCCCAAAAATTGTGCAATGAACTGCTTCCTCTTTTAAGATGAATTGAGGCGCAAGGTTTTTTCGAGATGCTCGAAGACCTTGAGCAAAACCTCTTGTTGCTCATGGTTTCAGCCCGCTCTTGTCGAAGGGAAGATCCGCTTCCAACTCCCCTGTCTCCAATGCCCAGGCAGTTGCACATTTCAGCGAGATTGGCGGATTGATATGGCCGGGCTTTTAAATAACTGTTAACATACGCTGGGATTTCACACGCGAACCGGAATCGAAAAGACAAGGGGGTGCTATGCTAAAGGTTTTGATTGTCCTTCTGGCGATTTGTGGGATTTTCACCAACTGTAGCCCGGTTTGGGCGATAAGCGATGGGGCCGTGAAGCTGCGCGCTCTTAACTGCCTCTCCGAATTTACCCCCCCGGAGACTTTTTTGAACGGCAATTTCGTTGCCGATGAAATCGAACCGCAATACGTGTTTGGAAAGGTCAAAGATTTTTGGAAATCCCGGTCCTGTCCGGCGGTTTGGCTTATCGAAGACGGCCAAAAAGACCGGATCAAAAATCAGGAGAACCTGTCCGGTCCCTTTGAATATACCCTCTATCTCGAAGAAGACTGCCCTGCAAAGGTGGTATTTTACGTCTTTGTCGATCGCTCTCAGGCAAAAGCAGGCCAGTGGATGGAATGGCGCAGGGTTTTTCATAGAAGCAAGGCGGAAGAGGAATACGGGGCGGTCGGCGCCGTTTTGGAACAGGCCGCCAAGAGCGGATTTCCCGTTGACGCGGAGCTTCGGTTCATCGAAATTGACAACAGTCTGATTTCGAAAAAACCTGAGGATTTCCTGACGAGAGATCTCAAGATCAGCCCGATATACGACCTCAAACAGGGCAAGCCTGTCACGAAATGATGCTGAGGATTACTCAGGCGAAGGTCAATTAAAAATTCCCGGAATAAAATTTTCACCAAATGTCTGGAGGCCGAGTAATGGAAGAAAAAGAGAAATGCGAAGGTTTAACACGCCGTAACTTTATCAAGACCATTGGATTGGCGGGAATAGCTTCAACCGGACTCAATATGGGCAAAGCAGGCGCCGCTCCGGAACAGGCTGACGCCGGAAAACCCGTCCTCCCCAGGCGCAAGCTGGGAAAGACGGGCGTCGAAGTGTCGGTCCTCGCGCTTGGCGGGATGTTCGACACGATCAATAATCAGTTGCTGCTCAGGCAGGCCCGCACCTGGGGTCTGAATTTCTGGGACACCGCCGAGGGTTATGGAAATGGTTTGAGCGAGGAGGGCTATGGCCGCTTTTTCGTTCGAAACTCCGACGCCAGAAAAGACATATTCCTGACCTCAAAGACGCACGCCGGCGACCCCGAAGCCATGACGGCGTCGCTTGACAAAAGCCTGAATAGGCTCGCCACGGATTACGTAGACTTATTCTACGCGCATGGAATAAGTGATTTCAGAGAAATTGCTGCGCCCAAGCCACTAAGGCAATGGGCTTCGGAAATGAAAAAAGCCGGCAAAATCAAATTTTTCGGCTTCAGCACTCATGCCAATATGGAAGACTGCCTGCTGAGCGCAGCCAAAGAAGACTGGATCGACGTAGTAATGTTTACTTACAACTTCCGGGTTATGAACAAAGCGAAGATGAAAGAAGCAGTAGATGCCTGCGTGGATAAGGGAATCGGGCTCGTCGCCATGAAAACGCAGGGAGGCAAACAGGAACAGATCGACACCGAAGCCGAACTTCGGATGACCGGACGGCTTCTCGATCGCGGCTTTACCGATAAGCAGGCCAAGATCAGGGTCGTACTGGAAAACCCGCACATTGCGAGCGTCTGCTCCCAGATGCCGAGCCTGACGATTCTTTCGGCCAATGTAGCAGCGGCGCGGGACCAGACGAGTCTTAGCCGAAGCGATTTCGAGCTGCTGGAAAGATTTGCCGCCGCAACTCAGGAAAGCTACTGTGCCGGGTGCGGCCGTATCTGCAATGAGGCGGTCGGAGGGGCGGTGCCGGTTAGCGACATAATGAGGTGCCTGATGTATTATCGCGATTACGGCGAACGCGACCTGGCGCGTGAAGTTTACGCCGGCTTGCCGGACCAGGCCAGGGCGAGGCTCACGCAAGTCGATTATTCTCTCGCAGAGAATGCCTGCCCCCAAAAACTTGCAATATCGAGGCTCATGCGGGAGGCTTCGGAAATATTGACTTAATAACGGAAGCGAGAAGCGAGAAGCAAGAAGCAAGAAGCCAGAAGCGAGCTCATGCGGAAGGCTTCAGAAATATTAACTTCGCGAACGGTATAGCGCCTGAAATCTCTTGTGCCAATAGGAGCCGTAATTAAGCGGCTGGAAGCCTTTTCCCCGTTGCCCGCGACTGTGGGGAACTATGTCCCTGGTATGACGCCCGTTTTAAAGCCCCATCAGAGGGGTTGTGACGGCTTTTCTATCTGAGAGTAAAAGAAGGTTGCGGGGCAAAAGGGATGTTTCCACAGGACACACATAAACCCGCAGGAGGTCCTGATGAGCCAGGAAATCCAGCAGTCGGAAGTCCGCTACAGGCCGGCCGGCGCTGAGGATGTGCCGATGATGGCCGATCTCTGGCTGACATCCGTGCAGGACATGTTCGCGCGGAACAATGTGTCAGGTACATTACCCCCGCGCGAGATCATGTTGCGAGGCTATGAGCACGTACGTTCCACGGGCGTCTTTCGCATCGCCGAGTCGGATCAACGCGTGGTGGCCATTGCCGGCGCCATCCTTCGGGATGACATCTGGTTTCTCTCCGGGTTCTGGGCCTTGCCCGGCCTGCAGCGAAGCGGAATAGGCATGCCGCTGCTCAGGCAGGTCTGGCAGGAAGGACGCAACGCGGGCGCCACCAAATTTTGCACCTGGTCTTCCGTTGACATCACGGCCATGGCGTCCTACATGAAGCTCGGGATGCTGCCCGGCTATGAGATTCTTCTGTTCGAGGGCGCGCCTCAACGCCTTCCCGCCGTGCCGTCAGGGTGTACGACACAGCCACTGGACAAGACCCTCACGAGCGAGTTGGACCCCCTCGTCTGGGGAGCGCAACGCAGAGTTGATCATGACCTGTGGTCGGACACGTTCGGATTCATGGGGCGGCAGGTGCTCCGGAATGAGCAACCGATTGGTTACTACTATCTCAACCGGGGAGGCATCGGACCTGCCGCCTGGAAGGAACCGGAACATGGGAAGGCCGTGATGACGCTGGCCTGCCGTGAAGCCGCAGACATGGCGCCGGCGATACGATTTGCCGTTCCCGGGATCAACCATTTGGCGCTGCGTTTTGCCTTCGAATCCAGCCTGCGCCTGACCAGCTTTGCCCATTTCCTGACGACCTCGACCTTCGGCCGTATGGGGCAATATTTGCCGTCATCGCCTCTGCTTCTCTGAATCGCTCACAAGTGTCCCAACAGCCGCATGCGCTCTTCGGAAGCGGCCAGCCGTTCCTTCTCGAGTTCTGCCCTGAGCCGCCTCAAGCGCTCCAGTTCAATCAGAGCCGCTTCCCGTCCGCTCTCATCCATTCGGCTGATTTCCTGTTTCAGGGCGCTGGCGCAAATGGAGTTCTCCCTGATCTCGTCAAGGACCTCCTGCTCTCTTTTGGTAAAAATATTTTTCTTGTCCGCACAGGTGAGGCCCGTGGAAGATCTAATTGTTTCCTCATCACATGCACAGCATCCCAGACCTTCTTCGAAGTGATCCTTCTCCATATGGTTCCCTCCAATGGAATATTGATTACGAACTTGGCATATAATAATATTCGTTTCGGGTTTGCGAAAGATGGGCCGGAGGACTGAGGACTGAGGGCGGAGGGCTGAGTAAAAAAAACGGAACGCCATGATCTTGCAGGAGCAGGTCCGGACTTTATACGGGAATGTAATGCGGATTTCCAACAGGTGGTATGAGAATCCAGAAGGAATCAGGCTCCAACGCAGATTTGCCTATACTTGCAGGCAGGCTGGTCGCAGTAGCCGGAGGATTTGGCGAAACAGTCAAAGTTGCCCTCTTGAGCCTGCCGTCTGCGATAGAGAGGAGTCAAAGCTTCCCTGAGGCATTCTGCGCAAAGCCCGTGCGAGTAGCCATCAATGAGCGGGTTCCCGGTTCCCCATGTTTTATGACATCGTATGCATTGGTACATCATAAGCCATTCCTTGTTCTGATTGTGTCGCAAAATGACTTATCCTGTTGTTTGGGAGAGCAATGTTCGTGCCAGAGGCACCCTTTTGAATTCTTCCCGGCCTGAGAGCCTTTCCGCCAGACCGTCGCCAAAAATATGGACGATTTTTTCCCACATTGTTACATTTCTTTCACTTCAGCCTGTTTGGCAAATCGCCTCCAGTTAACTATTAGATCGGACCTTTAATAGTTAAACTTGAACCTTGTGTTAAAATTTGAGAAAACAGGCAAACCCTGAGCCAAAGGTGCTCAGCACCATAGGCAGGTGCGTACTGTTACTGATCTTTCTGTAAAATTGACGTAATTTTGAGCTACTCGCCGGAAGGAGCAGATGTGCGGAAAATAATTCTCATCATGTCGGTTTTTTTGGTCGCGGCCTGCATATCCGAAATAAAACCTATATTAAAGCCCACAGAAGTCGACATACCAAACAGAATAGCCAATCAACAGAAGTGGCTCAATCAGGATATAGCCTCGAAAACACTCGCTCCCAAAGAAGCAAAAGAAGCAATCACCATCAAAGACAAACTCAAACAGATCAAAGAAAAGTACGACCGGCTACAATCTGCAGGGGCGCTCACCGCCAAGGATTCCAAGGAAATAAACCGAATGCTTGACCAAACCAGCGAAATGATTTTCCGGTTAAAACTAAAACGGGAAAAGCCCGTTAATTATTAGTTTTTGACGCGCGGTTTTTTCGATATCCCGATCACATTGGGAACAGGCAGTGGGAATTGGAGGGAATTTTTTTCAAGGCCCCCCCAGACTCCGTATCTCTCAAGGGTCATCCTCGATGTAGACAGATAAAGTGAAGCTTGTGGTCCGCCCTCGAGATACATTGCGCTCTTCAGAGACAGCGGAAGAGAGAGCAGGATTTCTATAAAATCATGAACCGATTGGGGAGTCCTGCTGAAAAGAAACAGGATATTCCCCTGTGTGTCCATTCCGACTGCCAGGGTGCTCCACTTGGAATCCTGCCTGCTCCAGACATTTTGCCGGCTGCAAGAAATCATTCTTATGCTTTGGACAAATGACTGATATTTTTGACGCAAGTCGTTAAGGTCCTGACATTCACGGTCAATGAGCTGTATTTCGGGGAGATTTTCTCCTACCGGGTTGAACGCCAGGATGGTATTGGCGTTGCTGAGCCTCGGATTGTTAACGTGACCGAAGTTCTTCATGAAGCCCACACTGGTCAAACCGTTCTCCTGAAACATCCCCGCATTTACGGCCGCAAGCATTTGATACTTCAAGGCCCATTCTTTGACGGTGAGAGACTCTTTTCCGTGTTCCGTGGCGCACAGAAGCTGAAACGAATAACGCTCGGGGTCGACCTTAACCACCGTGACCTCGTAAGGGTCGTTGTCAAAAACGGACTCGAATTCAGCTACAAGCAAACCTTCATCGGCTTCCTTCCAGGGAATGATTACGCCGGCGAAGGCGAAATCGCCGCACAAGGAAATCAGGCCGAACGCGGCCAGGCAGAAGACCGGGATTTTAAGCTGGATAGATACCCGCATTGTTTTTGCCCGTCAGATCGCAGTTTCCTATATTCAGGAGAAGCTCTTATCATATTGGTGTAGCTTGAGTTGCGCGATTTGCGAGTCAAGCTCCTCCCTGACAGTCTCAATCATTTCCCGGCGCCTCCTTGCCCAGCCCTTGTCCGCCTCAAGGTTGGGAATCACTGCGCTGCCGAATATACCTTTTCCCAGCAGATCTGCTTTGATGCTCTCGACCACCTGATCCTCTCCGCAATGGACCGTCTCGCTGAAATGATGCAATATGGCCTCGATGCCCGAAATATCAAAGCTCAGCCCGTTTTTTATCAAATCGAGCAAAAGCGTGTTGTCGGCAGCGGGGTCGATTCGCCTGCCAATCTCAGCGGCTGCGTCCTTTCTGCCGGAAGCGCCTCCCCCGAGTTGGTTCAATTCCGCCTGAAACCTGTCCAGGTTGATTTGCCCATCCAGGTATTTACGGGCAAGCCTGCTTACAGCCTCCTTGAACGCCGCAGCGGCCTGCTTCCGTTTATCCTCCTCGGTCATGCTAAGGTGGCGTGTCCTCTCCATGACGAGTTCCAGGGTGCTTCTTATTTCTGCCATTCAGGACCTTTCCGATTTAGGGAAATCCAGTCTTGAGGCTCAGCGATGGGATGTTTCCCGATGGAGGCCGGCCAGTTGAGCGCCAAACCTGTACCCAGCATCCAGTGCACGCCGATTCGGCTCGAGCAGCCTTTCAGGCAGGATGTGCCGGAGCGCCTGCTCGAAGCTCGTTTTGGAAATCGGCAGAATGCCGGTTCCGGCTAATACCCCGACCATGATTACATTCGAGCTGCGCTCGGCGCTGACGGACTTTGCCAGTCCATCGGCATCCACCCGGATCAGGTTCGCAACGTGAGGTTCGACCATGCTGTAAAGCGCATCCCGGTCGGGATAAACGCTTTGGCCGATTGTAACAGTGAAGGGTGGAATTGGCGCGATGCTCGTTATGACCACCGTTTTCGGGTTGCATTTCGGCAGCGCGCGAGCTGCCTCGAGCGGTTCAAAGGCGATCACAATGTCCGCTTCGCCGTCGGCGATGATTGGGCTGGCGGCGCGGCCCATGACTACGCAGGACTCAACGACCCCGCCCCTTTGCGCCATGCCGTGAATCTCGCTCATCAGAACCGGGACACGCTCCTCCAGAGCGGCCTCACCGACGAGGCGAGTTGCAAGAAGGGTCCCTTGACCTCCAACACCGGTAAAAAATATGCGCAAAGCTCTAATTTCTTTTCCCATCGGCATGATCTTTCTTTTCATCAAATCCGTTTAGGACCGATCGAATCGCAGATTTGCGAACAGACACTGCACCCGCTGCAAAGGGATTCGTTTATGACAACGTGCTCTACCCCGCCTGAAGATTCAACAAAAAAAGCCGGGCAGCCGAGTTCGGTCAGGCATTGTTTTTTGCACTCTGCACAGGACTTGGATTCATCGGTCCGAAAAACTATTTTCTTTTGCTTTTTGATTATCCGGGCCTCAAAAAGCGGGCAGGGGCTTTTGGAGATAATGACCGAAACCCCGGTTTCGTTCATTGTGTTCTTGAAATCCTGTAATACTTTCTGGCTCTTTTTGACCTGGAGAGGATTAATCGTTGCGACCCGGCTAACTCCGCATCCCAGGACCAGCTTCTCCAGACTCACTTTGGGCTCGATCCTGCCCTTCGGGGTCAACTCAACCCCCGGATGAGGCTGATGGCCTGTCATGGCCGTAGTTCCATTATCGAGGATTACGAGCAAAATCCTGTGGCCGTTTGAGACGGCGTTTACGAGCCCGGGTATTCCCGCATGGAAAAATGTGGAATCGCCGATGAAAGCAACGACCGGCCGGTCCAGCACCTTGCTGAATCCTGCCGCTGTGGACACGCCGGAACCCATGCAGATGAGGAAATCCGCTATTTTGAGCGGTGGAAGAACGCCCAGGGTGTAACATCCGATGTCGGTGGGATATACCGCTTCCTCTCCAAAGACCTTCTTAACCGAATAATAAGTCGCTCGGTGGGGGCAGCCGGGGCAGAGATTGGGCGGTCTTTGCGGCAGCTCAGGCGCCTCGTGGACTTTCGGCTGCTCGTAATCAATACTGAAAAATTTGCTGATGGCGTTTTTTACCTTTACCGAATCAAGCTCGAAAGCTTGAGGGATCAATCCCTTGCCTTTGCCTGCAACGTCAACTGAGAGTTTTGATTCCTGCGCGCAGATCTTTGCCGCCTCCTCAATGAACGGCTCTACTTCTTCAACCACCAGGGCCTTCTTTACGCCTCCAAGAAACTCGACGATCAGGGCTTTAGGCTGTGGATAGGTAAAGCCAAGCTTCAGTATCCTGATTTTATCCTCCAGGCCCATGCCGGTTACAGCGTCCAGCACATGGAGAAAGGAGACCCCGCTTGTAATGATGCCCAGATCGCCCTTTCCGGAAATAAAATTAAGAGGGTTGCCCTCGGACTCCTCGAGCAGCCTTTGGGTCCTTTCAAGCAAAACCAACCGCAATTTCCGGCCCACTGCGGGAATTAAGACCAGGTTGAAGGGGTCCTTTTTGAATTCACCCGAAAGGCCCTTTACTGGTGGGATCGCGCCGATCTCTACAGGCCCCCGGCAATGGTTTATACGCGTTGTGGTGCGCAGGAGGCAGGGCGTGCCGAATTTTTCAGAAATCCTGAAGGCTTCAATCGTCATGCGGTAAGCTTCCTGTGGAGTCGACGGCTCGAGCATCGGGACCCCGGAGAGCCTTGCATAATATCTGCTGTCCTGTTCGTTCTGACTCGAATGAAGGGATGGATCGTCTGCGACGACGATCACCATGCCCGCTTTTACCCCAACATAGGCAAGACTCATAAAAGCATCGGCGGCAACGTTGAGACCGACATGTTTCATCGAGCAAAGGCTTTTCACGCCGCAAATCGCCGCTGCGCCGCAAACTTCCACGGAAACCTTCTCGTTTACGGAATACTCGACGTATATTCCGGCCTCAGCGCCCAATTGGGCGAAACGGTCGATAATCTCCGAAGAGGGCGTCCCCGGGTAGGCGGCCACAAAGCCAACTCCGCTTTCGAGCGCCCCGCGCACAATCGCTTCGTTGCCCAGAAGAAACTGCGGCCTGTTGGTTTGAGGAACCAAAAGCTCGTGCATCAAGTGTCCTCCATTGTCATTTCGCGCCTGCGATCGATAAAAGGTTTAACCCTGTCGCCCTCACGCTTGAGCGAACCCCTTTCGACCAGCTTTATTTTGGGAGTAATCCCAATGAAAGCAGCTATCTTCCTGCTCATGTAATCGACAAGACTTCGCTGCTCGCGCATCTTGTCATAGAAAAGCTGCTCGGTCACCTCGACCCATATCTCAAGCTGGTCCTGACGCCGGCGACGGACCGCCACCAACTGAAACACAGGCCGTTCCCCCCTGATCTGCTGCAGGATATCGCCGATCCGATCCGGGATTATGTTTATGCCCTTGATGACCAACACATCATCGCAACGTCCGTATATCCTGCTGATCCGGCGAGTGGTGCGCCCGCAGGCGCAGGGTTCGTCGGTGATGCTGCAGATGTCCCCGGTTCGAAAGCGGATCACCGGGAAAGCCTCTTTGGTAAGGGTGGTCAGGACCAATTCACCTCGCATTCCCGCACCCAGAAGGGTCCCCGATTCCGGGTCGATCACCTCTGCGTAGAAATGGTCCTCCTGTATGTGCATTCCGCACTGTTGGAGACACTCTCCGGCTATCCCGGGGCCAAGGACTTCCGTTATTCCGTAATTGTCGGTCACTTTGACAAAAAGACGGTCCTCGATTTCACGGCGCATTTCCTCCGTCCATGGCTCCCCGGCGCATATGCAGTACTTGAGAGAAAGACTCTTGGCGCTCAAGCCCATTGAATCCATTCGCTCGGCGATTATAAGAGCATAGCTGGGAGTGCAGACCAGAACAGTGGTTCTGAAATCCTGCATTATTTTTATCTGTCTTTCCGTGCGTCCGACGGAAGTGGGGAGAACGGAAGCCCCGATTCGCTCTGCGCCGTAGTGGATGCCCAACCCGCCTGTCAGCAGACCGTAGCCCAGGGTCACCTGTATGACATCATCCTGGACGACTCCGCCCGCGCTGAGAATACGCGCGACGAGATTGCTCCAGGTCCGCAGGTCCTGCCTTGTGTAACCGACAACGCGCGGATTTGTGGAAGAACCCGAAGACGCATGGACCCGGACCACCTCGCGCAGGGGCACGGCAAACATCTCATAAGGATAGCTCTGGCTTATGTGCTGTCCGTTCGTGAAAGGCAGCCGCTCTATGTCGCTTATCTCGGTAAAATCGTCTTCAGGCCTGAAATCAATTTCCTTGAATGTGCGCCGGTAGAATGAAACGTTCTTATAGACGCGGTTGAGAGTAGCCTGAAGACGCTCAAGCTGCGTCTGACGCAGATCCTGCCGGGACATGCCCTCTTTTTCCGGTTCCCAGATCGGCATGGGGGTGTCCTTTTTTAGTGAAAAGTGAGCAGTGAAAAGTGAGCAGTTAGCAGAAGAAAACCCACTGCTCTCTGAAGCAGCAGGGGCCTTTCTTTTTCTGTACACTGTTCACCGCTCACTGTTCACTTTTCTTCATCACGCCTCCCAGATTTGCCGGGCGCCCCGGCCAAGGTAGGCCCGCTTCACTTCCCGGTGTTCGAGCAATTGAAGACCTTCTCCCTCGAGCACCACCTTTCCTGTTTCCATCACATAGCCTCGGTCGGCAATCTTGAGCGCCGCGCGAGCGTTTTGCTCGATCAGCAAAATTGTCCGGCCCTCCTGCTTGAGCTCCAGGACAATGGAGAATATATCCTTTGTAACCAGCGGGGCCAAGCCCATTGACGGCTCATCGAGGATCAGGAGCTGCGGCCTGGACATGAGCGCCCGGCTGATGGCGAGCATCTGCTGCTCGCCCCCGCTCAGAGTTCCGGCCAACTGCCGGCGGCGCGTCCTTAGGATCGGAAACCGATTATAAAGCCGATCCATGTCCTTGCGCAACTGCTCGGGGTCTTTACGATGAATGAAACCTCCCATCAGCAGGTTGGCTTCAACAGTCATGGCGGAAAAGATCTGACGTCCTTCCGGGGCCAGCGCAATTCCTTTACGGACAATGTTCTCCGGGGCGAGGCCTGCAATTTGCCCCCCGAGAAACTCAATGCTTCCCCTGGACGGCCCGGCTATGCCGCAGATAGTGTTCACCAAGGTGCTTTTCCCGGCGCCGTTGGCGCCCACCAGCGTGACCACCTCCCCTTTGCGCACATGCAGCGAGACGCCCTTGAGGGCATGAATGTTTCCGTAATATGTATGCACGCTCCTGACGGTCAGCATCGAATCTTCGCCTCTGTATCCCGGCCGCTTTCCATGCCAAGGTAGGCTTCTATTACGCCGCTGTTTTCCTTGATTTCAGCAGGGGTCCCGGATGCCAGCACCTTGCCGAAATCAAGCACCAGGATACGGTCCGATATGTCCATAATCAGATTCATATCATGCTCGACGAGCAGCACGGTTACGCAAAGTTTTCTTATTTGCTGGATTAAATCGCCCAACTCCTCGGTTTCCCTCATGTTGAGGCCTCCGGCCGGCTCGTCGAGAAGGATGAGCCGCGGTTCGGTGGCCAGCGCCCGAGCGATTTCCAGCATCTTTTGCTTTCCGAACGGGAGTGTTCCCGCATCAAATCCGGCAAGATGAGCAAGGCGGACAAAATCGAGGTATTCGAGCGCCTTTTTCCGGATGCGCTCTTCTTCGGAACGCATTCCGGGGAGTCTGAACCCGGCGGCAAGAAAGCCTCGCCGAGTCCTGGGGTGCCTTCCCAGCATGACATTCTCGAGCACCGTCATCTTCCTGAAAAGGGCCACGTGCTGAAAAGTTCTTGAAATTCCGAACCCGGCAATCTTGTGGGGGGCAAGGCCCTCGATGCGGTTTCCTTCGAGACTGATCCGGCCCTTTGACGGCTCGATCATCCCGCTTATACAGTTGAACAAAGTGGTTTTCCCGGCTCCATTTGGGCCGATAACCGCCTGGATGATCCCACCCGGCACTTCATAGTCTATTCCCTGAAGGGCCGCCACGCCTCCGAACCGCTTTTCCAGGCCCTCTATCCGTAGAATAGGGGCATTGGATTGGGAAGCCGCCGTGCTCATGATCCGGCATCCTCGAGTGCGGAAGCTTTTTTCTCGCGCCTCATGGCGATCATGGAGGCCAAAGAAACTATGCCCCCCGGCAGAAAAAGGGCAACGGCGAGAAGTATTGAACCGTAGACAAGGATTTCGAATTCCGCGAACATCCGGAGCCACTCATTTCCAACGAAAGTCATGAGAACCGTGCCGACGAGCGCTCCCCAAAGGCTGTGCATGCCGCCCACCATGACCATCAGCATGAACCGAATGGACCACATAAGGTTGAAAGAACTTGGGTTTATGCAGCCAACGTAGTGGGCGTAAAGGCTCCCGCCTATGGCGGCGAGCACCGCGCCAAGAATAAAGACCCGGACCTTGTAGCGCGCAGTGGGGACCCCCATGCATTCGGCCGCTTTTTCCTCTTCATGGATGGCCCTGAGGGCGCGTCCCACCCTGGAATGAAGCATATGGAGGCAAAAGATCAGCGCACAGAAGACAATGCCCCATACGAGATAGTACCATGCGATATCGCTGGTTATGTTATACCCGGCGATTCGCAGTGTGGGAATGCCGGCCATCCCGGACGGGCCGCCGGTCCAGCTTACCTCCTCGGCCAAAACGATGTTGACTATGACCCCGAACCCAAGGGTGGCCATCGCGAGATAATGGCCCCTCAGGCGCAGTGCGGGCACCCCGATGATCCATGCTACCAGGCCGCACAGAATCATTCCGGCGGGCATGGCGATCCAGGGATCCAGGCCGAATTTGGTGGTCAATATACCCGATGTATATGCGCCTATGCCGAAAAATGCGGCCTGGGCAAGACAAATCTGACCGGCATAGCCCATCAGAAGACTCAGTCCGATGCACACCAGAGTGAAAATGCCCGCAAAGACCATCACGTCCACGTAATGGGAAACGGCTTTGATTTTCGTAACCAGCAGGGGAAAGGAGCAAATGAATACCGCGGCCCCCAGCAGGATCAGCCAGTTCTTCTTGCCCATCCTAATTTCCTAGTATTTCTTGAGCCTGGCAGCTTCCCCACTGCCGAAAAGGCCTTCGGGTTTGAGGAAAAGTGCAAGCAGGAGCAAAACAAGAGCAACGGCGTCCTTGTAACCCGAAGAAAGATACCCCGCGCAGAAAGACTCCGCAAGCCCGAGGATGACCCCGGCGACGAGCGCTCCGAAAAACTGTCCCAGTCCGCCGAGAACAGCGGCCCCGAAACCCTTTAAGCCTAGCAGCGCTCCCCTGTCGTATTCCATCATCGAAACGGGTGTGATTATGACGCCTGCGGCAGCCCCGATCACGGCGCTCAGAATGAATGCGAGCAGGACCATGCGCCCTACCGGGATGCCCGCGAGCCTTGCCGCACCGGCATTATTGGCGCAGGCAAGCATGGCCTGTCCATAAATCGACTTTCGAAAAAACAGGGTAAGTCCGATGATAATCAGGGCGCATATACCGATTATCCAAAGCGCCTGAGGCTGGATCGCGGCGCCGGCAATCCTGATCGGCCCACCTGGACTGAACGGGGGGAGGATGTAAGGGTCTTTTCCCCACCAGAGCAGAGCACCGCCCTTGAGCATAATGGAAAGAGCAAGGGTGATGATTATAAGGGAAAGAACACTTGTGTCCCGCGCACGCCCGATTATCAACCTGTCCATCGCCAGGCCGATACATCCCGTCAGGGCGACCGAGCACAGAAAAGCGGCGTATAACGGAAGGCGAAGGGTCCCGGCAAAGAACACTGCAAAAAGACCCCCCAGCATTACGAACTCACCCTGAGCGAAATTTATGATCTCGGTCACGCTGTAAATGGCGTTGTAGCCAATTGCCACCAGGGCGTAAATCGCGCCGATCGTGAGGCCGCTTATCGCATATTGAAGAAAGTCGGTACCCAAAAGTGATTTACGGCTTAGCCGTATCCTCCCATAAGACAAAGCATGTCCCGCCACCGAAACGTCCGGTATGATCGTCTAACATTTCATCTGGAAAAGTGTAAACAGTTTTTTCGGTTCTGTACAATAACAGGGGACGGAGGACGGGGGACGGAGGACGAAGGACGGAAGACGGAGGACGGACGGAGACGGAAGACGGAGGGAAGCGGGAAGCAGGGAAGGCGGAAGGAGGAAGGAGGAGGGGCCAAGGCTGAAGTAAACATCCATGCTTCTATTTGGGCAACGTGTGTACAATGCTGCGCACAGCAACGCGTGAAGTACAAACCAAATCGTCCATTTGCCAGAGATCGCCGGGAATATCGGAGGAAGAGTCGCGGTCTGGGCAACTTTCACCCTTCCCGCTTCACCCTTCCCGCCTTCCGCTTCACCCTTCCCTCTTCTCGCTCCCTGCTCCCCGCTCCTCGGGTCGAAAGTACAGGTATTTCTCTTCCGTAACGTCGATCAGTTGGCAAGATAGTTCAAATTGAAGCGGCGGGAAAAGTGGAATGGCGGGAATCGTTCACCATGCTTACTTTTTGGGACAAGCTAAATGACAACTTTTGGAAACATCAGTCCCAGTCCAGGTGGACATAAGACGGTAAAGCAGTATGCCGGATGGCCTACGAGGAAAAGAGATGGAAGATACGAAAAGTTTTGCGAAGATCACTGCGGAGGAGCTGTACGGCAAGATCAGTCAGAAGGCCGATCTGATCATTATTGACACCTTGCCAAAGGAACTATTCGAGAAGAGGCATCTGCCGGGCGCCCAAAATGCCTGCGTCTTTCAAGTTGTCTTCCCCTCAGAAGTGGAGGCTATCGTGTCCGATCGTGACCGGGAGGTCGTTCTGTACGGCTCCAGCAGTGCTTCCCATGATTCAGTCACCGCAGCCGAAAAGCTTGTGCGGCTTGGGTATTCGAAGGTGTTTGCCCTCACCGGAGGGCTGGCTGCCTGGAGAGAAGCCGGATATCCTCTTACGGGTACTGATCCGGATTTCGTAGACGAGGACGATCGGTTCAGATTGGACGACCGCAGCTACACTGTCGACATCGAACAGAGCATTATTGAGTGGACCGGGCGCAACCCGAACACGACTCACTACGGCACATTACGTCTACTTAAGGGCGATATCACGATACAGCAAGGCAAGTTAAACGGAACTTTCGAGATCGACATACACTCGCTCAAGAATCTGAACCTGGAGGGTAACGAATGGCAGCCGGTCCTCATTGCTCACTTAAAATCGGATGACTTCTTCTTCGCAGATAAGTTTCCGACAGCCAGGTTCACGATTGATTCGGCCCGGAAAATTGGTGAATCCTTGAGCGCACCCAACTTCGAAGTGGAAGGCACACTGGAACTCCGTGGTGTGCGTAATGACATGAAGTTTCTTGCGACTATCAGCAATCCATCCGATGGTGCGATCGCCGCCGAAGCGCATTTTGACTTTGATCGCACGCAGTGGAAGATCATCTACGGATCGAGCCGTTATTTTGAACATCTGGGCATGCACCTGGTTTTTGATCCTATCAGCATAGGGTTGCGCATCGTAGCGAGGTAGGATAGTATAATCCTCTTTCCACTTTCTTGCTAATTTCCATTTTAATGGGTGACCCCTTCCACTTTCTCCTATTTATTTGTTGAGCTTTCCCTGGATCGCACGCATAAAGACCTTGTACCTCCGCGAGATCAGGGACTCGATCCGCTGCCGGATCTGTTTTTTCTTCAAAAGCCCTTTTCGTCTAAAAAACCAGGTCTTATATATGTCGTGCAGTTGACATCAGAGCTTTTTCACCGAAACAGCCGCAATTCGTTTCTTTGCTCCGTGGCGCGGGGCCGCGTAAACGGAATAAATGTTTATGGTTAGACGATTGCGCTACGCTAAGTACATACTGTCGATAGCAATAATCTGCATGGCTGTCGGAGCCTTCCTGATGTCTGGGCCTTCGGGGCTCCTCGCCAGGTCGGAAACGCCCGATTTCTGTGCTTCATGCCATGTCATGGAGGCCGAATATGAGGCATGGTTCCACGAGGGAGCCCACCGGCGAATTAACTGCATTGACTGCCACCTCCCCCATCACAATGTCGCTGCACACTACATCTGGAAATCCATTGACGGATTGAAGGACATGGTGGTTTTTTATTCCGGGCAGGTTCCAGAATTCATCAGGGCCTCGGAGCATGCACATAATGTTTTGCAAACCAACTGCATTCGCTGCCACGAGACTGCCATTGAAATGATCGATAACGGACGCGAGTGCTGGAGTTGTCATCGCCGCCTGGTGCACACCAGAAGCGGCGGTATACTGACAAGGTAAGGTCTTCCGGGCCACTTTTTGCGCTGAATTCATTTGGGAGTACTATGATGAGCAAGGCTAAAAGGGAAATTACTCAAAGTTTTGCGATTTTCATATTTTCCGCATTTGCCGGTATCACTCTGGTGTCAGGCGGATGCCAACCCTCCAAGCC
Organism: Syntrophobacteraceae bacterium; assembly: GCA_049520035.1. Lineage (GTDB taxonomy): Bacteria > Desulfobacterota > Syntrophobacteria > Syntrophobacterales > Syntrophobacteraceae > SbD1. The sequence goes on from JBEKQE010000060.1 coordinate 21,813, forward strand.
GGAGCCCGTCAAGACCGTAACAATCCCCGACGGTACCGTCGATCCAGAAATCTGGGGCAAGGCTTACCCGGACGAATACAACCTGTGGAAAAAGACCGAAGAGCCCGAACCGTCAGGAAAGAGCAAATACAAGAAGGGTTTTGATGCTGACAGGCCCACCTACGATAAGTTGGCCGAGTACCCCTATATGGCGCTGCTGTTCAGCGGCTGGGGTTTCGGCGTGGAATACAATGAACCGCGCGGGCACGCCAATATGATACGGGACCAGCTTGCGGTGGATGCATCGAGGCTCAAAGCGGGCGGCGTCTGTCTGTCATGCAAAACACCTTACGCGCCGACGCTCCAAAAGGAGTTGGGGCCTGACTATTACAGTCTGCCGTATAACGATGTGCTCGGAAAGATACCTGAGAAGGACAAAAACTTAGGTGTAGCGTGCATCGATTGCCATGACAACAGGGACATGTCGCTGAAGCTGTCGCGGGACTTCACTCTGGTGGCGGCATTGAATTCAATCGGGGTCGATCCCGCCAAGCTTTCGCGCCAAGAGATGCGGTCGGCTGTTTGCGCCCAGTGCCACGTAACCTACACTATCCCCAAGGACAAGGAAATGCATTCAACCGGACTTTTCTTTCCCTGGCAGGGGAGCGAGTGGGGTGGTATCACTATCGAAAACATCATAAAGAAACTGCGACTCGACGATTCCTTAAAGGAGTGGAAGCAGACGGTGACCGGTTTTAAACTGGCTTTCATCCGCCACCCTGAATTTGAACTCTTTACCAACCACAGTATACATTGGAAGGCGGGAGCCGCCTGCGCCGACTGCCACATGCCCTATACCAAGGTGGGGGTGCACAAGATTTCCGACCACCGTGTCATGAGCCCTCTCAAGAACGACATGCGTGCATGTGCCCAGTGCCATGCCGAAGGTCCCGAATGGCTCAAGGACCGGGTGATCGAGATTCAGGACAGGACGGCCTCTCTCATGCTGCGTGCCGGGTATGCCACAGCTACCACAGCCAAGCTTTTCGAGGCTGTCCACAAAGCCAGGGATGAAGGCAAGCTTATTGACGAGGAACTCTACAAGAAGGCCAAAGACTTTTATGAAGAGGCTTTTTACCGCACTGTCTTTATTGGTGCGGAAAATTCGGTCGGCTTCCATAATCCACCTGAAGCCATGCGCGTGCTTGGCGATTCCATCGCTTTTGCCGTGAAATCGGAAGCGTTCCTGCGACAAATCCTGGCCGGCGCCGGGATAAATGAACCCATGAAAGTGCCCCTGGAGATGGCCACGTACCTGGAAGACCGTGGCGGTAAGAAGCTTAAAGGCGAGCCCGGCATAGAGATCAGAGACCCGATGAACTTGCAGGATATGTTCTAAGCTACAGTACCCCTTCCATGCTGACAATTGATGGTTTTCATCTGCTGGTGAATGCCGTTGCGAACGAGGGCAAAAGCCTTACTGCGGAACTCTGACTCACGCCTATTGCGCGAACAGGAAGCGACCAAAAATGACACCCGAAGGAAAAACGGTGCAGCAATTATCACCCTGGTGGAGGCGAGCGGTCCTTATTACGATGTTGATCGGGTTTACCATCCTGATTCTGGTGGCACTGCTCGCCTACCGTGACGCTCCGCCCATTCCCGATAAAGTTGTCTCCGCCTCCGGGGAAACGTTGTTAACCGGGCAGGAAATCTCGGCAGGTCAAGAAATATTTCTCAAATACGGCCTAATGGAAAACGGCACCATCTGGGGACATGGGGCCTACCTGGGGCCTGATTTTGCCGCCGCCTACCTGCACACCCTGGGCGTCGATGCCGCTGAAGCTCAGGCTCAAAAGCTCTTCGGCCGCCGCATGGACCAATTGACCCGTGGGGAACAGGGGACCGTCGAAGAGGAAGTTCGGCTCCTGCTGAAAAAGAATCGTTACGACCCCACGAACAAAACACTGGTCTTCACGGGATCGGAAGCGGCTTCTTACCAAAAGCAGATAACCAACTGGGGCGACTACTTTTCTAGGCCGGCGCAAAACGGCGGCTTGAAGAAAAACTATATCAGCGATCGCAGGGAACTGAAGCAGCTAACCTCATTTTTTGCCTGGGCAGCCTGGGCCTCGGTTGCTAATCGCCCCGGCAAGAATCAGACCTACACCAACAATTTTCCGTATGACCCGCTGGTAGGCAATACCCCTACCAGCGACGCCGTTCTATGGAGCGCCATCAGCCTGATCACACTCCTGGTGGGCACGGGCATCGTGTTATTTGCTTTCGGCAAATTCGACTACCTCGGCTGGAAGGGGACAGCTTCGCCCATCCATCCACATATGCTGCCCGGCAAAGGAAGTGAGACCCAGAGAGCGACCATCAAGTTTTTCCTGGTAGTGGCCCTTCTTTTCCTGGTGCAAGTTCTGGTGGGCGGGGCCACAGCGCACTTCAGGGCTGAACCGGGGAGCTTTTACGGGATCGATCTCAACCAGGTGTTTCCGAGTAATATTTTGCGCACCTGGCATCTGCAGTTGGCTCTTTTCTGGATCGCCACCGCCTACGTCGCAGGTGGTTTGCTGCTTACCCGCGCATTGGGGGGAACGGAACCCAGGGGGCAGGTGCGGGGCATCAACCTGCTGTTCTGGGCCCTGGTGGTGGTTGTGGCAGGGAGCCTTTTGGGCGAATTCCTTGGCATCAATCAACTCCTCGGCGACCTCTGGTTCTGGTTCGGACACCAGGGGTGGGAATACCTCGACCTTGGCCGGGGCTGGCAGGTAATGCTCGCCCTGGGACTGGTGCTTTGGGCCGTTCTGCTGTTTCGAGGGCTTGCGTCGGCCATGCGCGACCCGGAACGCAAGGAGATTTCGTGGCTTTTTATGCTCTCGGCCCTGACGATTCCGCTTTTCTATCTGCCGGCTTTCTTTTTCGGCAGCACTACGGGGTATTCCATCGTCGACAACTGGCGCTTCTGGATCATCCACCTCTGGGTCGAAGGCTTTTTTGAACTCTTTGTCACAGTAATGGTGGCCGTCATCTTTTACCGGCTGGGTGTGGTTTCCCGTCTCACCGCGACACGAATCATCTACCTGGACGCCATCCTCTTTCTGGGCGCCGGGATTATCGGCACCGGGCATCACTGGTATTGGACCGGCCAAACAAATGTCAATCTTGCCCTCTCTTCCATATTCTCGGCTATGGAGGTTGTTCCTCTGACGCTCCTCACGCTGGATGCCTGGGATTTCATCAAGCTGACAAAGGGCATGCGCGACGAGTTCGGTAAGCCTATTGCCATCCCACATAAATGGACGTTCTATTTCCTTATGGCGGTGGGGTTCTGGAATTTCACCGGGGCGGGCGTCTTCGGGTTTCTGATCAACCTGCCCATCGTGAGTTATTTCGAGATAGGCACGATACTCACGCCGAACCACGGCCATGCCGCGCTCATGGGGGC
>JBEKQE010000061.1:0-25236 GCA_049520035.1 Syntrophobacteraceae bacterium
TGGATATCGAGGGGATTGATCAATGCCTGGAGGGCCGAAAATGCGAGGCCTGCGGCCAGGGACCGATAATCACGGCGATGCTTGCCGCAAAAAAGCTCGGCGCCGACCGGTGCGACATTCTGAAATACGCAAACTCAGGGGATGTTACGGGAGAGAAAATGTCTCCCAGGGGGGTGGTTGGGTACGGGGCCGTTCGTATTTCGAGACCTCTGAGCTACCGGGACAGGGACCAGGCGGAGCAGAAGAAGGCCGGAGTCGACCTTGGCCTGACCAAAGAAGAGCGGGAGGAGTTGCGTGAAATTGCCAGGAAGGCCATAGAAGCGAGACTCACCTCCGGCGCATCTGTATCGCGGGGTGTGGAGACTGCTTCGCGCAAGTTGAAGGAACCCCGGGGGGCGTTCGTCACTCTATACAGGAAAGGAGAGTTGCGCGGCTGTATCGGGCAGATAGTCCCTAGAATGCCGCTGGGAGAGGCGGTGGCAGCAATGGCCCAGGAGGCCGCGTTCCGAGACCCACGGTTTACGCCGGTCCGCCCCGAAGAATTGGACGATTTAAAGATCGAGATTTCAGTGCTCACCCCTTTGCAAAAAATTGACTCCACGGACGAAATCGAAGTCGGCAAGCACGGAATCGTAATAGTCAGGGACAGGTCGATGGGCCTTCTGTTACCCCAGGTGGCAACAGAATACAACTGGGACAGGAACGAATTCCTGGAGCATTGCTGCCTGAAAGCCGGCCTGCCAAGAAATACCTGGAAGGACAAGGAAACCGAGATCTATATCTTTTCGGCGGATGTTTTCTAAGATCGATTTGGCGCGTCAATCGCATTATTGGACACTTGATTGTGCGGGCCTACACTAAGGGGGTTGCAGATGAATATGTTTGTCACTAATCCCTGCAATTTGGGCAGGCGGAGCTTTCTGAACGGTTGTTTCCGGTGCGCCCTGCTGTGCGCAGGGTCGCAGGTCTTTTCATTGAGCGCTCTCACCTCCCGGTGCGACGCCCAGGAAATCACAAAAGGCCTGCTCGGGCGCAGGCTCTCACCCTACTTTACTCCGCTTGCTGATAAACGCGTGCGTTGCGAGCTTTGCCCGCGACAGTGCGAGACCGGGGACGGAGAGCGCGGATATTGCCGGGTCAGGGAAAATAGGGACGGGAAGTATTATTCCCTTGTTTTTGGAAATCCATGCGCAGTGCACGTTGACCCGGTGGAAAAGAAGCCCTTTTTCCACGTGCTGCCATCCACACGATCGTTTTCCATTGCTACAGCCGGGTGCAACTTCGACTGCAAATTCTGTCAAAATTGGGAAATTTCGCAGGCCAGCCCCGACGACACCCTGAACTACGAGCTGTCTCCCGAGCAGGTGGTCAGCAGCGCATCCCGTTTTCAATGCGCCTCGATAGCCTCCACTTACGTCGAGCCTACCATTTTCATGGAATACATGATTGAAGTCGGAAAGCTGGCCAGGAAAAACAAAATCCTGAACGTCATGCACTCAAACGGCTATGTAAACCCGAAGCCGCTCGAGGATCTCTGCGGCTGCCTGGATGCGGCCTGTATCGATCTGAAGGGTTTTACCGAAACATATTACAGGGAAATTACCGAGGGGACTCTCGGACCCGTTCTGGAGACACTCAAATATCTGAAGCACCGGGAAATCCACACCGAAATAGTCAATCTGCTGGTTCCCGGCAAAAATGACGATATTGATCAAATCGGGGCAATGAGCAGGTGGATCAAGAATGAACTGGGACCGGACGTGCCCCTCCACTTCAGCCGGTTCTATCCTCTCTACAAACTCAAAAGTATTGAACCTACCCCCGTATCTACCCTCGATGCGGCCTGGAAAAAGGCCAAAGACGAGGGCCTCAACTTCGTTTATATCGGTAATATTCCCGGCCACCCGGCGGAGAATACAGTCTGCCCGGGGTGCAAAAAGCCGGTAATCACCCGTACAGGATTCAGCGTGACTTCCATTTCTCTCAAAGAGGGCAAATGCGCCGGGTGCGGCAGACAAATACCCGGAATCTGGCTTGCCGCCTGATCAGCTTGTCCGCTTTTTCAAAAGTGTGGCGCTGGTCGCCAGGCAGCCAAATCCAAGTGTTAATAGAGTCTTAGGAATTCCAAGCACGGGGAGAAAGAAAAGAGAGCCGGCTACCGCCCCCACTGAGGCCCCGATCAGGTCTGCCGCATAAAGGCCCGCCCCTCGCACCTTCTCAGTGCACGCAACTGCAGCGCAAAACTGTCCGCCGCCGAACATTCCGGCAAGAAAGGCCAGCGCCGAAAACAACAGCAGCATAGAAGCATGCCCCAGGTTATCGAGCACCGAACCTCGAAAAACGGAAAACAACAGATAAAGCGCACCCAGGTAAGCAGCAAGACCAATCTGGATCATAAACAGGCGGTGAGCGCCTCTCCCTGGCAAGGTTGCCGCCAGCGCGCTCCCCGCGGCCAGCCCGGCCATGAAAAGTGAGATTATCAGGGCCATCTGCCTGTAAACAGAACCCTCAATTATCTGATAAACAAGCACAAGCACCACTTCGATAACTATGAGCACCGCCCCGCAGACCCCCGTATTGAAAGCTACCACCGACCTGGAGCCGCCTTTTGTTAGCAACACTGAAACGAACACGAGAAAAAACGCTCCGAAGCCCACTAGAACCGGAAAAGGAGCACCTCCGGAAATAAAACCGAGAAACCGGCCGGCCGCCGGATGTAGCTGAGCACCCCACAAACCGAGTCCATACAGGTAGCAGACCGGTTCGAAATCTCTGTTTATCTTCGCCGGCGGGCCTTCGCGGATGATTGACTCCATGTACGCCAACCGGATGGGGTTAAAAAGATCCAGAAGATAGAAGTCCTGCACGTACCTGAGGTCAAGGCGCCGCGCGCGCATGCGGTCTATCAATACCATCGGGTCTCCGGTAACTCCAACGCCATCCTGTGATGCTATGAAACGAACGTTTTCGCCCGGCAGGATCAGAACGTACCCGAAAACCTCCCGCAGAGTCGCATAAAGCGATTTCAGCAGAACAGCCTCCCTCGGGCCGACTATGTCCGGCGCCGCAGGGATGCCGAAGGAAAACAGACCCCCTGGGTTCATCATCGTTTTTATACGGGCAAAGAACTCCACCGTGTAAAACCGGTTCATCTCGGCATTTACAGGCTCCCCCGCGCTAAGAAGAATTACATCGTAGCCAGTTCCAGCCCCCCCTCTGAAACGCTTGGGATCCACGTGCCACAAGCGGATGCGCCGATCACCCCCAATTTCCACGCGTGAAGGGGGCAAAACCGCCGCTGTAAATGCCGTTGCCTCCGAATCGGGCTGAACGCAGTCAACCCTCTTGATTCCGGGATGGTTCGCGACTTCGCCCAGCAACTCCGGTGAATAATCTCCGATCACAAGGACCCTCCCCGGATCAGGGTGCTCAAGAAGCGGCAGATGAGCGGCCGGCTCGGCGCTCTGCGGGTCCGGGCTGGAAAAAAGCCAGAGTCCGTTTGAAAATAGAGAGAACTGACCTGAATTGAATAAAAATACCAGGTTGTGGAAAGCAGTGTCCCTGGATTGAAAGAAGCTTTTTCCCCACTGCATACGACGTGTCAGGAGGTCCACCCGGTCTGAATAACTAAATAAAATAGATGCTGCAATGAGGATTGCCGCTGGAAAGAGCGAGCACAGGACCTTCCCGGGGTATTTCAACCTTGCGCAGGCCACCATGGCGCCGGCAAGCAGAAAGAGAATCAGCAAAAGACTCCCGGCAAAAGAAGGGTAGAGCGGAAGGAGGATGAAATAGAACACCAGCCCGCCGGCTCCCGCCCCAAGAGATTCAGCCAGGTACACGAAGATCGATCTTTCCTCGCCCTTTGCGCCGGCGCAAAAGAGTTCCCAGGCCAAGGCAAACAGACCGCCTGATAAAAAACAGATGGGGGCCGCCGCGCAAAACCCTATTACCAGCATCATGCCCGGTGAAAGCAACTCCCCCGGCGGGATCGACCAGAATGCCCTTGCAGCGCGAATCCAGACGATTGTCGCTGGAAGAGCAGCGCAGAAGACTGTGAAAACTGCAAGCAGAACCTTAAAGTCAGGTGCTTTTTTCGTGTAGACGCGTCCGGTCAAACCGCTTCCCGCCGCCGTACACAAAAGCCAGCACGCAAGGATAAGCCCGGTTGAAAGCTCGTTGCCGTAAAAAATTACGAGCAATTCGCGAATCACCAGTATCTGCCCAATGGAGGCGGCAAAACCGGCCATAAGCATCAGCACAGCTATCCGGACTGCCATACCTGAGTAACGTCTTTTCCGTGTTGTCTTTGGAAGGCGCAAAGCACCCGCAGGCAGTTGTTATCATAAAAGCTCTGCTTTGAGCACTATTTCAGATATCCGAAAACCGCCTTTTCTGAGGCAAGCGAGCGTGTTTCAATTCCTGATTTCTCGCGAGCGCTCAGACAGCTTCTTTTCAAAACCGATCATTACTAAAAAACCGGCCAGAAACAGTGCGCAAATCCCCTGGATGGGATGTTCGGCAATCTGGTGAAAACCGGCGCCTCCAATTATAAACCCCGAAACGATCTGAATTATACCGGTCATGGGAGTCCTCCTCCGCACAGAAGGATAAGCAACTTTTGTTCCAACCAGGCCGCAAAACAGGATTTTAAGACGGACCTTTTCTGCCGTACTTCGCTAAGTGCCCAAAAATGTTGAAATAATAAACCGATGATTTACCTTGTGCTCAAACCCGGCACCGAGCTTTGGTACTCTGGAGTTTTTGAATAATTAATCTCTAAGACCCGAACGCTGACGATATTTCGTAAAATTCTCGTAAAAATGAGAAAAAATCGCGAGCGGCTCAAGTTACCTAACGGAATTCAAAGCAGAGGATTTGCAGGGAAACTAATCGGTAGTTTACTTTCTGACCAATACGTCATCTACTTGAATTTAGTGGGCATTTACTCTGGAATGATTACATTTTTATAAAATGTGCGCGTTTAATGAACGCTCTCACGTTTTAAAGAACGAACATAAAGGAGGTTGCCATGAGGTATTTTGTGACGCCGGTTTTAGTAAGTTTCTTTCTCCTGTTTGGGTCAGCCGTGGCTAAGGCTGAGCCCACTCCCGGAGAAATCGGCCGTATCGAAGCTGCAACTCGAGTTTTCGAAGAAATGCCTGCAAAGATTCCAGCCTACGTTCTCGACCACGCGAAGGGGATAGCGGTAATTCCAGGCGAACTCAAAGCCGGTTTTGTCTTCGGCGGTGAAGCTGGGGGTGGAGTGATCGTGTCCCGCCTTCCGAATGGAAGCTGGTCCCCGCCCGCTTTTTTCTCCTTAGCGGGTGCGAGCTTCGGTTTCCAGATCGGGGGAGAGGTCAGGGATATTGTGCTGATTTTCAACACCGCCAGGAGCATGGATTTTATTGAGAACGGAAGGATCCAACTGGGCGGCGATGCTTCGGTGACAGCCGGGCCTGTCGGAGCAGACGCTGGAGTTACAACCGATCTCCCGGAAATATACTCATATGTGAGGAGCGCCGGGGCTTTCATCGGAGCAACCGTACAGGGGTCCGTACTGTCGTTTGATTTCAACGCCAATCGTGACCTTTATGGAGTTGACGACCCGCTTAGAATGAAGGTGAAGGCGAGAGCAATTCCGCAACCAGCACATAGATTCACTTGCGCTATCGCGCGAGCCACCGGTGCCCCGGCAAAGAATTGCAGCTGATCTGCACGTCAAGATAAAATCTTAGAGGACGGTCACTCGCCGACAGATGGGAACTTTGTTGACAGTGCAGTAGGATGGGCGCGGCGTTAACGCGCCTATCCTCGGCCCGTTGAGATTTAAGTGATGCCGGAAAATTTAACATCTCTTAAATGTGAGAGAATTGAAGAGGCATGTAGAATTGGTGCAGCCCTTTTCCGAGTGATCTGTTACTCATACCAATTTGCGTTCAACAATGTACGGGAGGCAGGTATATGTACGTAGCATAGCCCCTTGTGGGCGCTTGGAAGTGCGGACGGGCACAAGGCCCTATGCTACATCAACTTGAACGCAACTTGGTATCAGGCATATACGGCAAATCTTCCAGCGAGGGCTGCAGATCGTTAACTATCGCTTCGAGCGTTCCCTGAAGATCTTTTTCGGGGCAAATCCTTATCTCTCCAGATTGCCTGATCTTTATTTCCACGTCTCCGGTCTTTTGGAGCTTCTGGCTGACCACTATCCTTACCGGGATTCCAATCAGGTCGGCGTCTTTGAGCTTTACGCCCGCCGATTCGTCGCGATCGTCGTAGAGGACCTCGTAAGAGGCGCTGAGGTTAGAGTATATCCGTTCGGCCATCTCCACAATCTCCGGCTTCTTGCCAAGTTGAGATATAACGATATGGAAGGGAGCGGCCGTAAAGGGGAATTGGATCCCGGAACCATCGTGCCATTTTTCGATAACCGACGCCATGAGCCGTTCGACCCCGATGCCGTAGCAGCCCATCACCACGAGGTTCGGCTGTCCGGAGCTGTCCAGGTAGGTTACGTCCATTGAATCGGGGGCCGTGTATTTGGTTCCGAGCTTGAAAGTGTGCCCCAGTTCGATCCCGCGCCGTATCTCCAGATGAGCTGACCCGCACGCTGCGCACTGATCGCCTTCGCGCACTTCAGCTATATCTGCTACCTCTGTCCACTCGAAGTCCCGGCCTGGAAGCACGTTTCTCAAGTGCATATCCGGCTCGTTAGCCCCGGCGATATAGAGAGTCCGCTCAGTTATCGAGGTGTCCAGCACGGTTCGGATGCCTTCCACGCCGACGGGCGCCAGAAAACCGGCATAAAGCCCATTTTCCGACAGTATCTTCTCCGGCGCATATTCCAGATGAATGGCCTTGAGATGGTTGGCAAGCTTTGTGGCCGATATGTTGAAGTCTCCCCGAACGACCGCCAGCACGAGGTTTGTGTCGGCAACATAGGCCACGGTCTTCAAAAAATGCTCTTCGGAGGAATTGAAAAATCCCATCAGGTCGGCGATCGTTTTCACCTCGGGGGTATGGACCTTGTCCACAGGTGGCGCCGTGTCGACGTGCTGACTTCGTCCCGGTTTGATCCCGACCGCTTTTTCAGTGTTAGCCCTGTATCCGCAGCCGGGACACACGACAAAGCGGTCTTCGCCGGCCGGGGATTCGAGCATGAACTCATGTGAGCCGGTCCCGCCCATGATCCCCGAATCGGCCTCTATGGGCACCGAATTCAGCCCGCAACGGGCGAATATCCGCAGATAGGCGTTGAATATCTTTGGGTAGTAGATGTCCAGGTCCTCAAAGTCGCGGTGAAAGCTGTAGGCGTCTTTCATGAAGAATTCACGCACTCTTAGCAGACCCGCGCGCGGGCGGGCTTCATCGCGAATCTTCGTCTGAATCTGATAGAGCATCACAGGAAGGTCGCGGTAAGAGCGCACGAACTGCTTTGCTATATCGGTTACGACTTCCTCGTGAGTCATTGCAAGCACAAATTCCCGGTCCCTGCGGTCCTTGAACCGGATCAGTTCCTCGCCTATATCGAAATAGCGGCCCGTTTTCTTCCAAAGCTCCGCCGGATTGATGACAGGCATGGTGAGCTCCAGACCTCCAATCGCATTGAGTTCTTCGCGAATGATCTGCTTGATTTTTCTTGTTACACGATGTCCGAGCGGCAGGAGTGCATAGAGCCCGGCAGCTACGGGATATATGAAAGAGCCTCGCAGAAGCAATACATGGGAAGGAGTTTCCGCCTCTTTGGGTGCTTCGAAAAGGGTATGAATAAAGGCTTGCGAGTAGCGCATCTTTTCACCTCGTTGTGCTTGGTGTCCACCTGCGGTCCCAATCTCCACGCTCCGCGAGCTGTGGATACTATCATTTATTCATTTGGAGTCTCAACCCCAAATAGTGTCCATCCGGAAACACCACCGAAGGCAGTGGCCAAGTCGGCCGGCGGTCCCACCGCCCTCGACGGTTTTGTTGAGCGCTTGCGAATTTTTGCCATCTTGTTTATATGCCTCCAGTGATTAATTATATTGGGTTTGATGTTCGAATCTGCCCGGTATGCCGATAGATTTTTGAACCATTACTGAACGGGAGGGTGCTGTGGCGGGGAGCGGCAACAAGGGTCTCCTTGATGAACTGAAGGCCATGAAAGAACGGATGGAAGATCTGTTCAGGAGTAGTTTCGAACTCGGAACCGGCGGGAAAGGCAAGCCCCGGGAACCTGAGGATTGGGTCCCAATGAGCGACATTGTTGATTCCGGAAAAGAGTTGATCTACTCGATAGATTTGCCCGGAGTTATGGAACATGACCTTCAGGTTGAGTGCAAGGCAGACCGGCTGTGGGTTTCGGGGCTGAGGAAGAATGACTTGCCGGAAGGGGAGGCTTTTCGAGTTGAGAGGCCCAGTGGAGCATTTTCGCGGGTTTTTAAATTCCCCTGCCCGGTGGATGAAGACGGAATTCAAGCCGAGTTCAAAAAAGGTGTGCTCAGGATTAGCGTCCCCAAGAGTTCCCCCGAATGCCGCACGCATAGAATTGTGGTGCGCTAGGTTGAATAAGGCCGCTGCTCCCGCTTGAATCGAGGCTGTTTTATGGCGTTATCGCACTTGAGAATTCTGCCCCTGGGAATCTTCTTTTTTTTGACACCGGCATAAAATTTCGTTACAGGTATAGGGAAGAATCCGGCTTCCTAAATCCAACCGGCCTATCATTTTTCCGATCTTTTATTGGAAATATTGTAAGGATATCTTCACGCCTGGACCGGGTGACCGGCGGACAATGCGGCCTGAGGGAAAAAAAACGATATGGCGAACGTAATTATTGTGGGCACTCAGTGGGGTGATGAGGGAAAAGGAAAGGTTGTCGATCTGCTTTCGGAGCAGGCCGATTTCATTGTCCGGTTCCAGGGCGGAAACAATGCCGGGCACACGCTGGTAGTAAACGGCAAGAAGCATATATTCCACCTGGTCCCCTCCGGAATTCTTCATCAGGACAAAAAGTGCATGATTGGAAACGGAGTGGTGCTCGATCCCGGCGTACTGATACAAGAAATGGACCGCCTCGAGGAAGCGGGCTTGCGCGTAACGCCCGACAATCTGCTGATCAGCCTTTACACCCATGTCATCATGCCCTATCACCGTGCGCTCGACCTGGCCCGCGAAAAGAGGAAGGGCAGGACCGCGATCGGCACAACCGGCCGGGGGATCGGCCCATGCTATGAAGACAAGGTGGGCCGGGGAGGTATTCGGGTTCACGATCTTCTGGACAGCGCAGTTTTTTCGGAAAAGCTGGCGCGAAACCTCGAGGAGAAGAATTTTGTCCTCCGGAATTTTTTTCAACAGGAGGCCCTGGACCCTGCTGAGATCCTGGATGAATACCTGGCCTACGGCGAGCGGCTCAGGCCCTTTGCAGGAAACGTATCACAACAACTTCAGGAGGCGGACGCCCAGGGCCGCAACATCCTTTTCGAGGGAGCTCAAGGTACTCACCTGGACATCGATCACGGGACCTACCCTTACGTGACATCATCTAATACAGTCGCCGGTAACGCCTGCTGCGGGGCGGGTATCGGGCCCACACGCATAGATAGTGTGCTGGGCGTAGTCAAAGCCTACACAACACGCGTCGGCGGCGGGCCGTTTCCATCCGAGCTTCTCGATGAGACCGGAGAGCGCATCCGCAAACTCGGAGGGGAATTCGGGGCCACCACCGGACGGCCGCGCCGCTGCGGCTGGCTGGACATGGTAGTCGTAAACAGCTCTGTCAGGCTGAACGGTCTGTGCGGCCTGGTAATCACCAAGCTGGATGTTCTTACCGGGATCCCGGTGCTGAAAATAGGAGTTTCCTACAACTGCCGGGGCAACAGGCTCGACCTTGTCCCTGCCGAACTTGACGCCATCGAGGCATGTGAGCCTGTTTTCGAAGAGTTCCCCGGATGGGATGAAGACATCGGAAAAGTGCGCACGTGGGTTGATCTTCCTCAAAACACCAAAAAATACCTGAAGGCGATTGAGCAAATTTCAGGGGTCCCCGTCATGATAATATCCATCGGCCCCAGCCGTGACGCAACGATTATTCTCAGAGACCCATTCACCTACAGGGGGTCGCAAGCACAGCCCGGATGAAATTAGAAATCAAGAGCCAGCGAAGGCAGGGAGAGTTTTGCTAATTGCTCTATCGGCGCTTCGGGTAGAAGCGTGTCGAACTTTACATTGACAGCGCAGTCCTCGAAGGGGTGGAAATGGACTGCTACGATTGTTCCGCTCTGCCTGACAGTGTATGAAGGATCCATCAGCGGATGAAGATAGCTGATGCAAAGCCTTTTTCCGAGCAGCAGGCTGGCAGTCTCTTTTTTGGTAATCTTCACAAAAAAACATGTCCCGCCCCGGGATATGTCGCATAAGTCCACCTTGAAGGGCTTGCCGACCGGCTGTTCAGATGTACTCATCAGGAGCGCTGTCGCCTTCCATCCGGGGTTGACCCTTCTCAGACGGCGGCGGTCCATTTTCCTGGCTTTAAGCAGGTCTGCGATCTTTTCAACACTTGACGCAAAGCCTTGCAATTTGGATTCGAGCATCGGGAAAGTGGTCCTCCACACCTTCAGAATGTCTGAATCCAGGTAGCTTACCTCTGTCCTGTATTGCGCTATCATAGTCGTCGTACACATCGAAAGGGAGAAGAAGGTGTCCTCGCCTGCCAGTTCGCCTCTTTCGACAGCCCTCAAAAAGAGCTCTTTGCCGTCCAGGAAATAAACCACTCTGGCTCGTCCGCTGTTAACGAAATAGAGCCGGGATTTCCACTCATCCTGCTGGAAAATCTTCCCCTCGGTCGGGTAGGTTGCCTTTTTGCAAGCAAAGTAAAGGGCGTTGGTTTCCTCAGCGCTGAGAGTGTCGTAGAGTTTGGCCCAGATTTCCCGGTGTCCTCTGTCGATGGTTCGGCTTTTTTCCTCTTCGATGATCTCCCCGGAACGGATTATCTCGCTAAGCGCCATCGCGTCTATGTCGAAGATGCGCGATCTCATGGCCTCCGCCGCTTCGAAATTCTTCTGCTTCGCGCAGTCCACCACGAGCTCGAAAAGCAGCTTTATCGCCGCTTCCTTGTTGCCCTGTTCCAGGCAGTTCTGTATGAGTTCTTCCTTCTCGATCAAGTTTTCCATTTTACTTCCCGGCGTCAAACTCCTCCAACTCATGCAAAGGCCTCTCTTAGTAAGCGTTCAGCTCCGTAATCGAAGACAACCTCCAAAAAGCCGGGGCCGAGTTCGGATCAGATGAAATCGAGCACCTTTTCAAGCCATTCCTCAAGCCCGAGATGCGAAGAACCATCGAAACTTTCGACCGTTCCCGCAGTTCGCAGATGCAAGTTCCGTGCAATTTTGAAAAACTGGTCCACGGCCGCAGAAAGGTCCACATATTCGACGCCCGCAGGATTTATTATCTTGTGAAAAACCCTCTAGACGTCACCCCGCACCGGCTTCCCGTCATGCCTGCGGAAGCCGGTACGGCATGACGAAATCATTTTTAATTTTCAGTCGTTTCTCCCACCAGAGAACGCTTTTTCATCACCCTGCCAGACCCGGCCAAAATTGAGACCTCTTGTTTTATTTATGGTCGAACACCTCGGTGATGAAGGATTTAAAAAAAAACTTTGTGGTCCGCAATAGTTCAAAAAAGGGTATCTATACTAATTTATTAATCTTTTATGGATAAGAGTTAGACACATACCCTATTACTACCCTGAAAAATCCCCCTTTCGTATTGGATTGAAATGCTGTAAAGGATTGAAAACGTCAGTGCTGATGTGGAGGATATTTTCAGAAACCGGCGTGTTGATAGTTGATTCTCTGGCTTTCCCAATCGTTTTGAACAGGGATTCACTTACGTGGACGGGTGAAAAAATGTTTGAGGGAAGAAGAAAATTCAAGAGGTTTAAGGGCAAAGAAGGAGCGTTTGCTGCTTTCATGAAGCCTAATGAACTCATTAACATGGGGCAGGTCCAGAATATCAGCATGGGCGGGCTGTGTGTCCGGTATTTGTCTACACACGATGATAATGTGGGACGCTCCGCAATAAAAATATTCGGCAGCAACGACCGTTTCATTCACCTGGACAGGGTTCAATGCAGAATCGTGTATGAGCATGAAGTGCCAGAAGGCTCCTGGGAGCAGATCAGCACCAGGCGCTGTGGCGTGGAGTTCGAAAACCTGTCTGTCAAGCACATGTCCCAACTGCAGGAATTCATCGATAATTTTGCCGTTGATGAAAACCAGGGTGAAAACCCATAGAGCTGGTTACCTTGCCTTCCCCGGTGCGCATCGGGGACCCGGCCGCACACACTATTTTTTTATTGTTCCCAATCGCGCTTGCCGATTCGTCTGCTGACGGTTCAGGGCGCTTTGAAGTCCCGCACTGAAGGCCCTCATTCTTGACATCAACTCCATGATAGCTATCTCTTAGGCTGAACGGAACCGAGCAATCAAAGCATGCGGCTTTGCGCTTATCCATCCGGTGCAATCAAACCGAATTGCGAGGATTATCTTGCCCATGAATTACTCTCTTGGCCTCCATGCAGATTTCATAGATTCGGAATATCAAAAATGGAAATCGGACCCTGAAAGCGTGAGCCGCGAGTGGGGGATTTTCTTCGAGGGTTTTGAGCTTGCGGCCCGTCCCGAACAGATGAGCGCGGGCTTTTGCGACAAGAACGAATTATTGAGGCAACGCAGCGTACAGGAACTTATCTATCGCTACCGCGATCTGGGGCACATTATGACCTGCCTGGACCCGCTGGACAGATGCGCCGACACGCATACGCTGCTCGCCCTTTCCGGTTTCGGTCTCTCGGAAGAGGACCTTGACCGGCTTTTCTACACCCCGGCCACGCTGTTCCAGCAAGTGACTCCGCTGAGGCAGATCATATCGGCGCTTCGAGAGACCTACTGCCGGTCGATCGGCGTTGAGTACATGCACCTTCAGGACCCTGACGAGCGGCTCTGGCTCCAGGAGCGCATGGAACCATCGCGAAACAAACCCGGGTTCACCAAGGGTGAAAGGCTCGCAATCCTCAATAAGCTCTGCCAGGCTACTCTTTTTGAGCACTTCCTCCACACGCGCTACGTCGGTCAAAAACGTTTCTCGCTGGAAGGGGCCGAGGTCGTCATACCGATGCTTGACGCCCTTCTGAAGCATGCCTGGCGGGCAGGGTGCCGCGAAATCCTTTTGGGAATGGCGCACCGGGGGCGCCTGAATATACAGGTAAACGTTCTCAATAAGCTCTATGAACAGCTTTTCTGCGAATTCGAGGAGCATTATGACCCTGAGTCGCTTTTCGGGTCGGGGGACGTCAAGTACCACAGAGGATACATGGTCGACCTGGATTTTAGTGACGCCCGGCATTTGAGAGTATTGATCCCAAACAACCCGAGTCATCTGGAAGCGGTTGACCCGGTGCTCGAAGGATTGGCATACGCAAGACAGGAACAGCTTGGACAAAAAGGCCGCCAACAGGTGCTTCCCGTTCTGATCCATGGGGATGCGGCCTTTTCGGGCCAGGGAGTCGTGGCCGAAACCCTCAACCTGTCGCAGTTGGAGGGCTATTCTACCGGGGGGACGCTTCACCTCGTCATCAACAACCAGATCGGGTTTACCACGCTTCCCGAGCACGCTCGATCCACCCGGTATGCCACCGACATAGCCAAGATGCTCATGGTGCCGATCTTTCATGTCCACGGCGAAGATCCTGAAGCCGCGCTTCACGTGGTGAAACTGGCGCTGGATTACCGCACGGAGTTCGCAAAGGACGTCGTAATGGACCTGGTTTGCTACAGGCGCTACGGGCACAACGAGGGAGATGAGCCTTATTACACTCAGCCCCAAATGTACGCCCGGATAAAGGACCGGCCCCCTCTCTACAAAATTTATTTCAACTCTTTGAAAGAATCCGGGATCGCCTCGGAGGAGGAACTGAACCGTTACGTCGAGGGCGTAAACGAGTGCATGGAGCTCGCCTACTCGAAAGTGCACGACAAGCTCTGCAAAATGCACGAGGAGAACTTTTACGACCTTTGGCAGGGAATAAGCGGACAATATTCCCACGAACCCGTTGAAACAGGCGTTAACAGCGAGAAACTTCTCAATCTCGCCCGAAGACTGAATTCTTTCCCCGAAGGCTTTGCCGTTCACCCCCGTCTTGCGCGCATACTTGAAAGAAGGCTCCGCAGAGTGGAGCAGGGGCAGGGCATAGACTGGGCCAACGCCGAAACGCTTGCCTTCGCCTCACTTGTGACCGAAGGCACTCCGGTTCGCCTCAGCGGACAGGACAGCGGCCGAGGCACTTTCAGCCAGAGGCACAGTGTTCTGTTCGACATAAACTCCGAAGAACGCTACATCCCTCTGAACAATCTTTCTGCCGGCCAGGCCGCGTTCATGGTCTACGACAGCATGCTCTCCGAGGAAGCCGTGCTTGCGTTTGAATACGGCTATTCACAGGCGGCCCCCAACACCTTGACGATCTGGGAAGCCCAGTTCGGCGATTTTGCCAACAACGCCCAGCCGGTTTTCGATCAGTTCATCTCGAGCGCTGAGTCCAAGTGGCATCGGCTCAGCGGCCTGACGATCTTTTTGCCTCATGGTCTCGAGGGGCAGGGGCCCGAGCACTCGAGCGCCCGTATGGAGAGGTTCCTGCAGCTTTGCGCAGAGGATAACATGCAGGTTTGTTACCCCAGCACGCCGGCACAGTATTTTCACCTGCTCCGCAGGCAGATGCGCAGAAATTTCCGCAAACCCCTGATCGTCTTGACTCCCAAAAGCCTCCTGAGGCTTCCCGAGGCGGTTTCCACCCTGTCGGATCTCTCTTCAGGCCGTTTCAGGGAAGTAATCGAAGACCCCGGTTTTGAAGAAGCTCAGAAAATATATTTTTGCAGCGGGAAAATATATTACGGGCTGGTCGAAAGGCGAAAAGCCTCCGGCGTGAAGGACAAGGCGATCCTGCGGGTTGAACAGTTCTATCCCTTTCCCGAAAAGCAGCTCAGGGATGCTCTATCCAAATACTCCTCGGCCGCCGGGTTCTGCTGGGTCCAGGAGGAGCCCGAAAACATGGGCGGGTGGGACTTCATCCGATCCAGGCTGAAAACCTTGACCGGTCGCGATCCGGCCTATATTGGAAGAGCGCCGGCGGCAAGCCCGGCTTCCGGCTACCTGACTACGTACAGACAAGACCAGGACATGCTGCTGGAAATGGCGTTTGGGTCTTAACATCTGATTTGCCGTCAAACTCCACACCTCGCGGAGCGTGGAGTTTGACGGCGAGATGCACCATGGGAGATGCCATGATTGAGCTCAAAATTCCCGAAGTTGGCGAATCGGTCCAGGAAGCGCTGCTTGTGCAGTGGCTCAAGCGGGACGGAGAATCGGTCAGCAAGGACGAAGTCCTGTTCGTTATCGAAACCGACAAGGTTACCCTTGAGATTTCAGCGCCGGCTGACGGTGTTTTGAGAATCCTTGTCCCGGAGGGACAGACCGTGAAGGCCGGCGCGGTCGTCGGCCGGATCGAGGAGACTGCGGAAAAGAAAAGTGCCGAGAGTGTAAAAAAACCGCCCGAACCGGCGGAAAAAGTTCCTGCGGAAGAGAGCAAGGCCCCGGGTCCTGAGGCGTCCGGGCCCGCACCGCCGGAACGGAGCGCCCCCGAACCTTCTCCCCCGCCTCGACCGGAAGGGCCGGCCCCCTCCAAGCCGATCGTCTCCTCCCCGGTCCGCGCCCTGGCGGAGGAAAAGGGAGTTGACCTTTCCGCCGTTACGCCGACGGGCCCCGGAGGAAGAATTACCGAGGGAGACGTCCTGCTTTTCCTTGAGCAGCATGCGCCTGAAAAACCGGCGGCAAGGGCGCCAAAACGGGAATCCCCCCCTGCCGTACCCGCTCCGGAAGAAGGGCCATACCCTGCCCGCGAAGAAACTATCCGCAAGCCCATGTCTCCGATTCGGCAGCGGATTGCTGCAAGGCTCCTGGATGCCCGCCAAAATACGGCAATGCTCACTACGTTCAACGAGATCGACATGAGCCGGGTGCAGGACTTCAGGAAACGGTTCGGGGAGGAGTTCCGGCAGAAACATGGAATCCGGCTCGGACTAATGTCCTTTTTCCTCAAGGCAAGCGTCGCCGCCCTGAAGCAAATGCCCGAGGTCAATGCCTTCATCGAGGGAAAGGACATCGTCTATCATAACTATTATCACATAGGCGTGGCGATCGGGGCGCAGCGAGGCCTGGTCGTGCCGGTAATCAGAAATGCCGAAAGGCTCGGGTTCGCGGCCCTCGAACGGGCGATTGCCGATTTCGCAAAAAAGGTCGAGGAAAACAGGTTCGATATCTCGGATCTTGAAGGAGGCACCTTCACGATCACCAACGGGGGGGTTTTCGGCTCGCTTCTCAGCACCCCCATTTTGAACCCGCCCCAGAGCGCCATCCTCGGTATGCACAAGATGGAGGACCGGCCCGTGGTGGTGGCCGGACAGATTGTTATCCGGCCGATGATGTATGTGGCGCTCAGCTATGATCATCGGATAATCGACGGCAGGGAAGCGGTTACTTTTCTGCGCAGCATCAAGGATTTCGTCGAAAATCCCGAGCGCATCATGATGGAGATATAGGGAGATATGGATGCCTGACAAATTCGATCTGATCGTGATCGGCGCCGGGCCTGGCGGCTATGTTGCCGCCATCCGCGCGGCTGAGCTGGGCATGAAGACGGCCTGCGTCGAAAGAGATGCCCGCCCCGGAGGGGTCTGCCTCAATGTGGGATGCATCCCGAGCAAGGCGCTTCTGGAATCGACGGAACATTACAGCATTGCAAAAAGCCGCCTTGGCGAACACGCAATCACGGTGGAAGGGGTCTCAATCGATCTGGCGCGGTTAATGGAGCGAAAAGAAAAAATCGTCTCCGGCCTGACTGAAAACGTCCGCAAGCTGATGGAGGGCAGCGGTGTGCGGCTGATTCGCGGGTCTGCGCGCCTGAAATCCGCCGGGGAAATCGAGGTGCTCGATCCGGACAAGACCTCCGCACGCTACGGCGCTGGAGCGCTCATGCTCGCTACCGGGAGCGAGCCGGTAGATCTCCCCTTTCTGCCATTTGACGGCGAACGGGTCGTAAGCTCGACGGAGGCGCTCAAATTCGAATCGGTCCCCAAACGTCTGGGAATCATAGGCGGAGGGTATATAGGCCTTGAGCTCGGGTCTGTCTGGGCGCGCCTGGGATCGGATGTAACCGTGATCGAAGTTTTACCCAGAATCGCGTTTACCCTTGACGGGCAAACAGGCAGGCGTCTCGAAAGGTTGCTCCGCCGGGATGGCCTCAATTTTCGTCTCAAAACAAAAGTAACGCGCGCCGTGAACGCCGGAGACGCAGTGAAACTGTTCCTCGATTCGGGCAGCGGTAAGGAGGAAGAAGCCGAATTCGACAGGGTGCTTGTCGCCGCAGGCAGAAAGCCCCTGGTCCGGGGCCTCGGACTGGATGAACTCGGAATCCGGCTCGACCCGATGGGCTTCGTCATAGTTGACGAAAATTACCGTACAAATGTTCCGGGAGTTTATGCCATAGGGGACCTGATACCCGGCCCGATGCTCGCCCACAAAGCGTCGGCCGAAGGGATCGCCGCAGTCGGGCGAATTGCGGGACTTGCAGGCGACGTCGACTACGATTCCATTCCCGCCGTGGTCTATACCTCACCTGAAGTGGCATCTGTGGGAAAAACCGAGGAGGAGCTAAAAACCCTTGGCGTAGGCTACAGATCGGCGGTTTATCCGTTTTCCGGGACCGCGCGGGCACAGTGCCTGGGCGAGACGGACGGATTTGTCAAAATCCTCGCACACACCGGCGCCGGACGCATCCTGGGCGTACACATCATCGGTCCGCGCGCCTCTGAGATGATCGCCGAATGCGTCATCGCCATTCAGTCACATATGAGCGCCGAAGAGCTGAGTCGAACCGTTCACGCCCACCCCACCCTGTCGGAAGCCGTGCGTGAAAGCGCGGCCATGCTGCTCAGACGATGAGTTAAGCCGGCACAAGACGGTATAATGGACCGGATGCGTGCGGCTTGAGCCGGCCCATGAGGGTTCACAAATGTGATGGACATGGGAAGGGGGATTGTGGCCTTGTGAAGTCAATGTTCAGGAGAGCTGTGTTAAAAAGTACCGAGACCCTGGCTAGAGGGAATTAGCATATCATCTTCGCTCAGTTTTGTGAAGAGGGTCCATCCTTCTCTGCGTCGTTCAACTGAGTGGGTTGTGCACGGTTTATGACGTTCTCGATTCCCTTGTAAAGCTGGTGAAGTTGTTGGCCGACTTCATCGTTCAGTACACCCGGCCCTCTCGCCCATCGTGCTCTCGCTGCATTGGAAACTGCCTCCAGACTTTCAGGAGTGGGCGGGTCGGGGATAAGGGGTCTCAAGCTGTCCACTGCGATTCTGTTCAAATCTGATGAGTAAGGGTTGCAAACGATGAAAGAGAGCAAGGCTTTGTATTCTTTCTTGTTGAGGATGTCCTGAAGCTCCCTTCTCCCTTTCCTCTCACCGATGCGCATCCAGAAATACAGCACCACACTGATGAATGCGAGCACGAATAGCCCGGCCAAGCCGTAGGTGTACTCTTCCTTCGCCTTTTGACTGGCCCGCTCCTTTGCCATGGCAAATGTGTTCCTGAGGTCACCAGGATTCAAAGAACGATTCAACTCCATAAACTCATCCAGCTTCTGTTGGATTACCACAAGTTGCTGAAGACGCTTTGAGGTGTCACCGGAGCAAACGTTGTCTTTCGTGTCAGTCTCCGTACTTGCTAAGAAACTCTTGAGTTCCTGGATATAGTCCAACAGTTCACGTTGGCTGGACGGAACCCGTGCTGCAATAGCTTCTATTCGGTCTACCGTTCTAAGAGCCTCACTGATCCGATACTGTGCTCGGACGCCTCCAAATATGCCCCATTCTTGCGGCGATTCTGCAAGTAGGATATTTTCTTTCAGTTCCGGCCAATCAGATTGAATAATAGAAACAAGAGCATTCTGCAAGGGCAACAACTTAGGACCTATTTCTTTGTTCCACCTGCTCTCGTGATATTCACACATGTGACGGATTGCATCATCCTGTTTCCTTTTCTTCTCCTCAGGCGCCATCGAGGCTATAACGCCCTGGATCTTTGAATGGCTCTGCTCTAGACGTGCGGTTTTGGTCTCTAGTACGCCAATATGCTTGAGGAGTTCCGATCGCTCATTCGGCAAAACCTGAAGTTTTTCAAAGCTGGACAAAAGGTTACGCGACTCAAGAATAAGCCGGTTCGTTTGCTCAAGTAGGTCCCTGCAAGATGAATCGGAGGCACAGGAATCGTCGCTTTTCTCAATACTCGATATTAGTGAGTCCGCACGGTCACGGAATGAAGTGATAGCAGCCTGTCGATTACAGTCCTGAAGCTTCTGATCTGCAGTTGACACAGAGTTTTGGAGAGCCAACGAACATTTCTGGAGATTTTCAAGCAATTCGGCGAACTCAGATTTCTGATTTCCAGAAGGTATTAAAACACCTAGATCTGAACTTTCTCGGATAGCAGCTTGAACTTGTGCCAGCACCTTACTTGTATCTTTAATATACCGTGTCAATGAGGATTGATTCTCTGATGGGACAGAAGAGCGAGCCTTTTTGGCTGCATCGACTAATGATTTTGCCTTTGTTAGATAATCGCTAATCATAGCAGATTTTTTTGCTTCCGAAAGCCGCACCTCCAGCCTTGAAATAATCTGTACGATCAATCTTTGATACTGAGTAAGCTCTTCGACGGCACCCTGTAAATCATCTTTCTTGCCGTCTTGTTCTAAGTAGTTTCGCATTTTTTGCGCGTTTTCTAAATGCTCAGCAACTTCCGATTCTAATTTTTTGATGGTCTCTTCTTGACTCTCAATTTCTTCAGTAGTTATAAGAGCAGGTGAGCTTTTGATCATTTTATCTACTTCGTGCTTAATGCTTGGGATCACAGTGAGGAACAATCTTCTGCTTATCTGGTGTTCGTAGCGAGCAAGATCTAGGCAGGTATTCGATACTTCCGAGCTTTGTTTGTCCAGGTTTTGGATCATTGACTCCTTCACAGGCAGTTGGCGCAGCGACTTGATCTCATTTTTCAACCCTTCGCAGCTTGATTTGTCACCAAGGATTTCAGATGCCGCAATTTCCAGTTCTCGTCTGGAGAGTGCGTCGCTATTTTTGGCCGTGACTGTTCTAATTCTATCTAACAATGCACGCGCTTTCATATCCCAATTCTTTAAACGTTCAATATTTTGGTTAGCCTGAATCAGATTATTTATTTTGGAGGAAGCAGAGTTTATCTTTTGCTGGCTGTTTTCAAGCGATCGCATTATTTGGTCAATATCGGTGCGTTTTATAATTTGCTCATCTTGCGCATACGAGAAGGCTTCTCCCTTAGTTTGCAGAGTTGCAATCAGGCTCCTGATTTGGCTAATGCCCGATTGCAGTAACTTTAAGTCTGATTCGGAACCTCTGCTTTCAGCCTCCCGTTGTACGCGATCTAGAATCTGAGATGCTTGTTGGTCTATATCTGTAGCATTCCTGGAAAAACTATGTGCCTCATACCGATTGTAAACTCCGCCGATCAGGTGAGCTATTTTTGGAGAAATGACCACAAGGAGAATAATGACCAAACAAATGGAGACCGTCCGTCTAAGATTTCGGAGATTTGCTTTATCAGTGACAATTTGCTTCACCTCCGAAATGCGTTCATGAAAGAAAGTCGATTCGGAACGTCTATAATCATCTTTGTCTGGAATGACCCTGACGTCACTCCATTCTGATTGTTTCAAGGGTAGGGTTGTAATTCTGGTACTCTTGTGAGACTCGTATGAGATCATAAATGAGTAAGCGCGAGCATGTAGTAACCCCCAAAGTTTCTTGGTAAACAATATAAGTAGCCAAAAAGGCAAGTGGATAACCTGATATGCTTCCATGTAACCTTTACTTTGTACGAGAGCAGCAATTGGGACAAGTAAGAGCAAGGGGACCCCGACCGCTAACAATCCGGTAATAGTCCATCCGAAGGATGTCCAGATCCAAAGTACATAACCAAATATCACCACCAAGCAAGTAAGTCGCTCGATCAAAATCAAGAACCGAATGGGAAGCCGTTGCATAACGTTCCAATGAGTATCCAGTATAAAACGGACATAGTAACGGTGAGAAATAAGTACTACGTCTGCCACATAGGCAAAAAGAGCAACATGGCCAATTGGAAAAGAATCCTGTTTCTGCTTTAAGGGGAAAAAACTCTGATAGCAAAAATGCTGATAGAAGGGTTTTCGCTTAACAATTAAACGATGGATGGACCTCCATATATTTATCCATCTACCTTCGGTTGTTGCGTTACTTTCTGTGAAAATCTTAGCCAGTTCTTGGGAAGTATCCTCGGAATTCCAAAACTCGGCGGCCCAAATATCTCGAAGGGTAAATAATGACTTTTCCCACAAATTGAAGGCTTGTCCTTTCAGCGTCGCTTCCGACTCACCGACTTTAAGGTATAAGGCTATCGCGCGAATTCCCAGGTTCTTGACACCAGCCAGCAAGTCTTCACCAACTTCGGCCCCTTTTTTCGGAGAAGGTAAATATGCAACTGCGGCAGAAGCATTAACCATGAGATCGCACAAACGGTTTAGTGCAGAATACGACATAGCTTGATTCGATTTATATTCGCTATCAAAATGCATGCAAAACACATCCAACAATTCGGCCGGTTTGGATGACACCGCGGCAAACACGCGAATTGGTTCTCTAACCCATGCTGATGCTAAATTATCTAAAAGGACCTGAGAATAGTTGATGCCAGCTTCGTCGTTGTCTAAAAATAACGCTGTAAAATACTCTTGCATTCGGCGATGTCTAAGGCGTTTTAGCGTCACTCCATCTGGGCCAAACTCCGCTAAATTAGATTCCTTAAGGAGATCCACCATATCCTCATGCAGCACCTTTAAACCATGCTTATGGAAAGACTCCCACGTTGAGTGTGCTGAGCGTAGTTTAACTAATAGTTCCACGAACCACAATGCTTTCGGAATGTTATTCCATAGCTTAACAAGCATCGAGAAGGACTCTTCTCTGTCTGCATCTTTGTCATAGATACTCCTCAGAAGTCCCTTAATATCATCATGGCCTAGAAATATATCATTAAGATCCTTGTTTGTATATAGGCACGTCATGAAATCGAATGGATGTACATTTACAGTGCGGGGCGAAATACCCGAGATCATCCCATAAAAACAGTAGGGTGCCAGAAGTGATGAGATATAGGAATGCAGATCTCCAAAATCGCTGCCTGCCTTTTTCAATTCCCTGGTAAGGACGTCCTTAAAAATGTCGTTGAGTGTATTTGCCAATGGTTCAGTTTTATCATTATAATATTGAGTGATAAGCGAAAGGAGATAAGGATTAGAAATGTAATTTTGAAGAAGCCCTTGTTGTTTGGAAGCAGTGAGACCCTCCCTTATATTTGAAATTATGCTTGCCTTGTCGTGATTGTTTGCCCTGCGATAAAATCTCTCGAATTTCGCTAGATGTCTATCGATATTGCGCTGGGTTATTGGCTGGAGAGTTATGAGGCGTCCCACTATCCGTCCCTGATTATCCTCGTCACGGCACGAGATAATGAAGCGATCCTTAGGCAAGGGGGTATATTTCGCTTGGTCTTGGACAAGTTTATTCAAAGTATCAGCGAAGGCTGTGTACACAGATCTTTCGGTGAACTCATCAAGACCATCTATGAAAATAAGGAATCGATAGTCGTCAAATGATTCCTTTATGAATTGGGCCATATGTTTACATCTGGCGAAATCTGGTCTCGCAGAAATATGTTCAAGGTGACGAACCAGCAGATCCTGCATATTCCTGCTGCTCCGTACGGTCTCTATAGAGAGATCATTAGCAAGGATTAGGACGGGGATCCAGCCAAATTCGAAGTCATCCAGTCGCTGTCGGAGTAACCGGAAAAGATCAAAAAAAAGCGTGGATTTGCCGGAACCAGGCTCCCCCTGCACCATTAAGGGGATTGATTTGCTAAGATTTGCAAAAATAAATTGCTCGTCGATAAACGTAACAGCGTTCTTGATTTCCTTCCGTTTTTTCTGAGGCTCTGCCTGATGAGCGGTTTTCTCTTCAATTGCTCCGATCTTGATCAAAATATGTTTTGGATCAAGCTGAGTTTCTGCGCTCGGGAAATCCTTAGGCCCCAAGGCCTTTATTGGAATCCTAAGGTAGTCTAAGATGACCCTGCGATGTTGCTGTTCCATTGAAAGACTTGTGTTCACAGGCAAGATAGCTCTCCTGACATACCTTTTGATGAGCGGGTTCCATAGTTGCCTCAAAGTAAAAGCAATAAGGACGAAAATGGATGCACCTATAATATCACACACAATATTAAGGAGGATGGGATCGGTGGAGGTTTTCTCGCTAAGCCATAAGCGAATTATGCTCCAGATGGATGTTAAGTGTGCCCAGAATATGAACACCAAGGCAACACAAAACAAGCACGTAAGAATGGTAATGCCGACTAGGACGATTCCTAAGTTGACAAAGAAAAAGCGTCTGGATACTAATCTCATTGTTTCAAGCCCAGTGAAAGAGTTATATCAGGGGAGGCCTTAATTCTTTTTAATACAAGTGCAAATTTGCGTATTGAAGCTCCTTCTGAGTCCGGATTTTCCCAAAACACGCTGATAACCATCTCGCAGTCTATACAATGAACTCAGAATGTCAACTGAAATCAAGTTTCACATGTGTCCATGGAAGGTTTTGGTGTCTCCTTACTGGCTCCTCTCGCAATAAGGTGCCACACGTTGAGCGACCCGAGGGGGATAGCTCTTGAAAATGAAAATTGCCAAGAAAGTGGAAGGGGGATTATATGGTAATTTTCAGGGACCCCCTTCTATTTAGTCTCAACCATTCTGAAATATCGATGTTTTATTCTGAACGGTTTTCTTATAAAATAAAAGTCGGGAGCGGGCACAAACATCTGTAGACTCAAACTTGGCAGGTAGGTGCGGGCGTGCCGTGCCGCGGCTGTGGCTCGTGGTATGCGGATGGGCCGCAAGCGTCTGCTGTCTGCGCAACAGGTCGCCCATGCCCGCAAGCTGATAGAGCAGGGCGAAGGCGCCTATAATGTAGCTAGTGTCGATCCGGAAACCCCGGTTTTGATATTTGTGCGACTAGCTCAAGCGTTGACATTATGAGCAGATTATGACCGGATTGTGTATAAAATTCTTGTACTTTGGTGCTGTGTCAATGATTTGTGGCTTTATTCACAGTTTTTGGACATTCTACTCCATTACTATTTGTACAACTAGGTCAAGTCAGGTGTTAAGCTGGTGTAGCTCTAAGTCTGCCAAGCAAAAGCAGATTGTATGAAAGAAGCGGGGTCAAACCTACACTTTTCACACCCCAAGCTCCATCTCAAGAATTCTAACTCACTCAAACAAAGATTAAATCTCCCCTGTCTGTTTGCCCTGACTTTGTCAAGAGTGCAGGTGTGACTTCTCTCTTGCTCTTGCTCACTCCTGGAGTTATTCCTTTTCGCACCCCCCACTCCATCCGGCTTGTTCGACGTATCGTGTCAGCGTTAGAGTGGGCTGGTAAGGCTCCTTCCTCCAATAACTTACCCAACCGGGTCAAGATAGTGTTATTCACCAAAGACTGCCCCCTTTATAAGCTTCGGGATCATGGGGGTCAAGGACACCTGGATGTTCCATTGCTGTGCGAAGGCGTCCGCACAAATAGGCATGTACTGTCCCACGATGGGGTGGCTCCCCGCTAATCCTTACAAGAATCGACCCCCCTTCTGGCTGGACCGTATCATGACCGCAGGCATCAATAAATTAAATAGGTTTGCCATCGGGTCCATTAATCTCCGCTTTCCACTTTTTGTGGATGAGTTCCACAACACTAGCAGGCATGGGGATATAGCTCAATTCGTTTGCCAGCTTACCACCACTTTGATAGGCCCATGTGAAGAAATCCAGAACACGTTTGGCGGTTTCCGGGTCTTTCTGCAGCTTATGCATCAGGATGAAGGTCGCACCACTTATTGGCCAGGTGTCCTCGCCCGGTTGATCTGTAAGAACTATATAGAAATCCTTGGAGTTTGCCCAATCCGCATCCGCTGCCGCAGCCTGGAAGTTCTTCGCATCCGGCTTGACGAACTGCCCTTCTCTATTTTGCATCA
>JBEKQE010000062.1:0-25064 GCA_049520035.1 Syntrophobacteraceae bacterium
CGAAGCCTGTTTGCGGTCCATGGAATTCCCCTGGACAGCGTCAGCGACGTGATCATATCGTGCGTGGTGCCGCCTGTTTTGAACTCTGCCGAACGGTTTTGCCAGAGCTACTTTCGAACCACTGCTCTTGTAGTCGGGCCGGGAATCAGAACGGGCATGCCGATCCTCTATGACAATCCAAAGGAGGTGGGCGCCGACAGGATCGTAAATGCCGTGGCGGCCTACGAGCAGCGCAAAGACGCGGTAATTGTGGTCGATTTCGGGACGGCGACAACTTTTGATTATATTTCCGAGCGCGGGGAATACATGGGCGGAGTGATCAGTCCCGGAATCATGATTTCGTGCGAAGCGCTTTTCCAGAAGGCGTCCAAGCTCCCCAGGGTCGAGATATTCGCCCGCCCGCCCACCATACTGGCCAAGAATACTATCGCGTCGATGAACGCGGGAATCGTATACGGCTATGCGGGCCTCGTCGAGGGTATCATCTCCAGGATGAAAAAAGAGGCAAACCGCGAAATGTATGTGATGGCAACCGGCGGACTTGCCTCGCTTATCGCAAGCGAGTGCGTACTGATCAACGCGGTGGACGATTACCTCACCCTCAATGGCCTGAGAATAATTTTCGACCGCAATAAAAAGCCGGCGTGATCCTCACATGAGCGATGGACAAGATTACCAAAGCCTCGGCCCGGGAAGCTCTGTTGCGCTCGTGGCGCCGGCGAGCCCCTTCGAAGCCGGCCTGTATGAAAAGGGCGTGCAGATTCTCCGCAACGCCGGATACGAGGTAGTTCCCGGCAAGAATATCTTTAAAAAGGAGAGCTATCTTGCCGGAACGGACCTGGACCGCCTCCAGGACTTGACCGAAGCCGTCCTGGACCCGAAAATCGAAGCGATCATCTGCATACGGGGCGGATATGGCAGCGGGCGGCTCCTGCCCCAAATTCCGTTTTCCAGCTTCCGCCGCAACCCGAAACTTTTCATCGGGCACAGCGACATCACTTTTTTGCATTTTGGGCTCATGAGCAAAGCCGGCTGGACTACTTTTCTCGGTCCAAACCTCACCGGCATGAGCCAGGCGCCGCAAAAGGCCGAAAGCGTCCTTAGGGTCCTGTCAGGAGAGGCTTCATACGAATGGAGGTTGGATCGAGAGCAGATCGTCAGGCCCGGCGCCGCAAAAGGCCGTGTACTGGGAGGAAACCTGAGCTGCCTTGTCCATCTGCTTGGAACGCCATATATACCGGATATGACCGGCGCGCTGCTCCTGATCGAAGACTGCGGAGAGGTCCTTTACAGGCTCGACCGGATGATCAATCACCTCAAGCTGGCCGGAATATTGCCCCTGCTTGGCGCAATCTTGCTTGGAGAATTTACCGGCTGCGCCGAGAACAATGATGTTTGCAGGATGGTGATGCAACATGTGAGTGAATATGACTTCCCGGTCGTACACGGCCTGCCCTTCGGCCACGGCAGCCGCAATGAGGTGATTCCGTTCGGCGCGCCCTTTGTGCTGGATACCGATGAACGTGTGCTCAAAATACTCGAAGCTCCGGTTGCCCGTTGATTCAGGACGGCTCCTGGATTCTGAATTCAAGGCGGCCATCCGCCGCGGTGTTTTTTCCGGGGCCTCGCTTCTCATTTCTCGGGGCTGGGCGCCCGATTTTGAGCGTACGTGGGGGACCGTTGAATCGGGCGGCGTTGCTGTGAAACGATCCACTCGCTTCGACCTGGCTTCTTTGACAAAGCCCCTGGTTACTGCTCCCCTCTGCATAGCTGCGGTTGAACGCGGATTATTTAACCTCGACGATCCTCTTTCCCGATTCTTTCCAGGTTCTGTGCCCGCAGACAAAGGGGGAATCACGGTAAGAAGCCTGCTTTCGCACTCGTCGGGCCTTCCGGCATACGAACCTTTTTATTTGGAACTGATCAAACTGCCCCCCAAAGCCAGACCAAACGCGCTTGCGTCAATGATTCTGCAAACGACCCTGGATACTCCTCCCGGCAAAACAGCCAATTACAGCGACCTTGGTTTCATGCTGCTGGGGTTGATTCTTGAGCGGCAAATGGGCGCCAGGCTGGATCGTCTCGCTCAGGATTTTCTGTTCGCTCGGCTTGGAATAGATGAACTCCATTTTTGCCCTATCAGTCCTCAGTCCTCAGTCCTCAGTCCTCAGTCCTCAGTCCTGACTTATGCCGCCACCCAATTCTGTCCCTGGCGAAAGAGGCTTCTTTTCGGTGAAGTGGATGATGAAAACGCATGGACCCTAAACGGAGTGTGCGGGCACGCCGGGCTTTTCGGGACGGCGCGCGGAGTCTTTAAGCTGCTTTGTTTCCTGTGGAATATTTATGAGGGCAATTTAACCGACCCGCTCTGGCCCCGTAGCCTCGTGCGGCTTTTCTGGACCCGGACCCAAGTCGCCGAAGGTTTGAGTGACTGGTGTCTGGGTTACGACACCCCGAGCCGAAAGGGTTATTCAAGCGCCGGGCGGTATTTTTCCCGCAATACCATCGGGCACCTCGGATTTACCGGGGTCTCTTTCTGGTTGGATCTGGGAAAACGGGTCCTGGTGATTCTCCTTACCAATCGTGTTCATCCAACACGGCAAAACGATGAAATCAGGCAGTTAAGGCCGGTTCTTCACGATATCGTCATGGAAGCGCTCACATATGGAAACTGATGGAGTAAAGAAAGTGTACCTGGTGGGAATTGGAGGGATCGCCATGGGGACGTTGGCGACGATGCTTAAACAGATCGGCTTTGAGGTGGCCGGATCTGACCAAAACCTCTATCCTCCGATGAGTACGCATCTCCGGACCCTGGGCATTCCTGTCTTTGAGGGATTTTCGCCGGAAAACCCTCAAAAGTTCGCTCCCGATCTCTTTATCATGGGCAACGTCATACGGCGGGAAAATCCGGAAGCCCAATTCATCATGGCGCAGGAGCGCCCCTGTCTGTCAATGCCCCAGGCGATTTCCCGGCTTTTTCTACCAGGGCGAAGGAGCATGGTTGTAGCCGGGACCCATGGAAAGAGCACGACCTCATCGCTTCTCGCATGGGTCCTCGAGCGAGGTGGAAAAGACCCATCGGCCTTTATCGGGGCCTTGATCAAGGATTGGGGCAGGAGCTTCCGGCTGGGATCGGGAGAATACATGGTGCTCGAAGGGGATGAATACGATACGGCCTTCTTCGATAAAGGACCCAAATTCCTACATTATCAGCCCCACACAGCGGTAGTCACAAGCATTGAATTCGATCATGCGGACATCTTCTCCGATCTTGACGCAATTTTGAAAGCATTCCGCGACTTTGTCAGACTGATCCCGGAGCGTGGACACCTTATCATCAATGCTGACGACCCAAACTGCATCTCGCTCGCCTCTGAATGCAAAGGGCACGTGATTACCTACGGCCGCTCTCACCGCGCGGATTGGCGTATTAAATGGGTTGATTTTCGCTCTGGCGAGGTATCTTTTCAACTTCGAAATCCCGCGACGTTTCGGGAAGACACATTCCGGTCCCGGCTTCCCGGAAGGCACAACGTCTGGAACTTAACAGCCGTGATCGCTGCCTCGAGCATTGCCGGAATGACTTTGGACAGCATTCAGGAGGCGGTGTTGGCTTTCAATGGAGTAAAGCGGCGCCAGGAAGTCATAGGAGAGTTCGCAGGAGTTCTCCTGGTGGACGATTTCGCCCATCATCCAACTTCCGTTCACGAAACGCTCCTCGGTCTGAAGCTCTTCTATCCCGATCGTCGCATTATCGCAGCTTTCGAGCCCAGGAGCAACTCGAGCAGGCGAAACGTTTTCCAGGAGCTTTACTCGCGCGCATTTTCTGCAGCGGACATAGTCTGCGTCAAGCAGCCGCCTGCGATGGACTCCATTCCCGAACCTGAACGCCTCGACGCGCAACGGCTCGTAGATGATATCTGCAAACGGGAAAGGGATGCGCACTTCTTCCAGACTACCAACGAACTGCTCCGATTTCTGCTTCAATCGGCTCGACGCGGCGACCTGATCGTCTGCATGAGCAACGGGAGCTTCGATGGGCTTACCGATAGGCTGGCCGCAGATTTACCGCGTGATTGAGCGAAAATTAACCAGGATTGAATCAAATGTCGCGAATTCTGCTCCATATTTGCTGCGGTCCCTGTTCGATCTACCCGGTTTCGGTCCTGCGCGGCGAGAACCTGGCCGTACACGGATTCTTTTACAATCCGCACATTCAACCTTATCAGGAATTCGAAAAAAGGCTCGACACGCTTCGAGCCTTTGCGCAAAGCGAGGATCTGCCGGTTATCTTCAAGGCTGACTATGATCCGGAAACCTTCTTTCGGCAGGTAGCATTTCGCGAGACGAATCGCTGCCTTTACTGCTATTCTCTGAGGCTGAACGCGGCGGCGAGCCTGGCAAAAAAGAGCCGCTTCGACGCCTTCACGACGACACTTCTCTACAGCAGGCTCCAAAAGCACCAGTTGATAGTATCAATTGCTGAAGAAGCGTCGAGAAAACATGGGATTGCTTTCCTCTACAGGGATTTCAGGTCCGGATGGCCGGAGGGTCAACAGAGGGCAAAGGCGCTCGGCATGTATAGACAACAATATTGCGGATGCATCTACTCCGAGATGGAGAGGTTTTACCCAAAAGCCGCCGGGTAGAGCAGACACGGAGAAACGGGGACGCGGGGACGCGGGGACACGGAGAAACTGGGACAAAATCTCTCCCCCTCTCCGCATCTCCCCTTGTCCGCGTCAGTCTCTCTGAAAGATGGACAGGGGAGGAGCAGACATGGGGAAGCGAGGTCGCCGGGAAGAGCAGACACGGGGATGCGGGGACACGGAGAAACTGGGACAAAATCTCTCCCCCTCTCCGCATCTCCCTTTCTCCGCGTCAGTTTCTTTGCCAGACTCTTCTAAAACGGACTCGATCGGAGAGCTTGAGCCTTGCGGCATTCAAGTAGATGAAAACGGCGACTGGTTTCATAATGGAAACAGGATCTTCCGGCCGGAGATACTGGAAACTTTCTATGCAAAACTGGACCAGACACCCACGGGCGAATTTATCCTGGCCGATTTTAGGGGAGCCTGCCTCCTCGATGTTGCTGATACCCCCTTTGTGGTTTCAAGAGTGGACCTCGATCGAGATGAGTCCGGCAGGGAGCGAATTATAATTCGACTTAAAAACATTTCACGATCCGAGGTTCTGGATCCCGATACGCTGGCAACCGGAAGGGGTAATATTCTCTACTGCAGGGTGTTCAGCGGACGCTTTTTGGCCAGGTTCTCCCGCCCCGCCTATTACCAGTTCGCAGAGTTCGTACGTGAGAATGATATTGGGCAAGGCTTCTATATCGAGCTTAATGGAAATAGGTACCCTATTTGAGAAAAGCACAGCCCTCCGAAAAAAACCGGCCCGGGCATGGTGTCAAAACTTCCGTGCCGGGCCGCTGCAAACTGCGTCAATTAAATGTCGGTTGTTAAATTATTTCATCGAGCATTTTCCCTGCGATTGCACCGGGGTTTATCTGGTAGCTTCCGCTTTCCAACTGGTTTTTGATTTGCTGGACCTTGTCGGTGCGGACTTCATCGGTCCCTGCAATCGACTTTTGCGCCTGAGCAAGGTCCTGATAATCCTGCGAGAGCTGTACCTGGTCCGAAGAAACACCATTTACAACCGTGGCGTTGTCTTGCGCGCCGGCTTTCCCTGCTGTGCCGGAATTCTGCACGGCATTTGTCAGATATGGCGGGATTGTCCTTATGTTCATCTGTTTCCTTCCCTTGCCCTGCGTCGCCGGCTAGGATGCCTTTGCTGCCGGGCCGACATTATCACCCTGTTTAGGGCACATCTTTTCCAAAACCTGACCGGTCAGCCGGTCCATCATGAGCTTGCGCTTGCCTTCGCCGGAGATTGACACTTTCTCCGCCCCTGAATCAGCACCGCCCGTGTCCCGGCCGCCCGTCGCCGAAAGCTTCGACCGCTGCAACTGTCGAGTATAGGTGCGCAAAACACTCTGTACTCGATAGTCGGTGATAACCATGTTGCTATTCCTCCGACCAATATATCGGCTTAATGCATCTGATACTTAAAGGAAAAACGCGTCCGGGAACAACTGAAATAGTGTTTCCCTTCTTTGCATATGAGTTTTTAAAAGACCTTGAGTAAAGTTCACATAATCCGGGCTGGCATGGATATTGCCACAATTTGATTCGGCGGGAATTTACGGCCGCTTGAGGTTTTTTTAAATGGGGGGCTGTGTGGAAAGGGCCGACTGCACTCGTTGCAGCTACTTTTGCATAACCTGGGTCACTGGAGATCCTTACGGTTGCTCTGCTTGGGGCATTAAGTCTCCTCAGCATCCCCGGAACGCCGTCTACGCTTCATCCGGCATCCAATGCCAGCTTTTCAAACCCAAGTCCGGGGGGAGGCGAGTTCAAGGGGCCGTAAGCAACAAAAAGAAATAGGGAGGGTGTTAACACAATGGGAAATCCGAATGGCGGTTATCGGGACGAAATCGAACCTGGGAAAAATGCGCATCCGGGTGCGGCAAAAATTTCCGACCAGGTCTCCAACTTCAGAAAGGCAGTTGAGGACCAGGAAGAGGCAATCCAGATGCGCGATTTGCTGAGGCGCTCCATTGCTGCCCTTTCGGCCCTGGCAAAAAATGAGAGTGCATCCGTATGTGAAAGGCTCGCCGATTTCAAGAACTCAGTGCAGAAAGAAACTGCCATCGAGGAGATGGAGACAAGCCTCTCCGCCCTGAGAAACGCAATGTTCAATAGCGAACAGTTTGGAGACGCAACCGGGCCAAATGTGGGCGACACCCTCCGCAAACCTGCACAAGCGGCTCCGGTAATCGACGCAAACGGCCACCGCAAAAGGCTCCAGTCGATTTTTCTCGGTTTGATTTCCGAATTTGACCACGACTTTGGAGAAGACTACTCCGGGCGTCTGGCCACACTTCGAAAAAAAATCGAACAAAGCACCCAGATCGAAGATCTTGTAGGGCTCAAGGATGATATCATCGCACTCGTCCAGACCTACAACCAGATGATAAACGAGGAGCGGACCCTGGTCACTGACTTCATATCTGAGATTGGCGCAGGCCTCCTGGAGGTCGAGCGGCAGTACTTGGATTCGATCAATCAGACAGGGCAGAGCCAGAGCGAAAACACAAAATTTAATAGCATGCTCGAAAATCATGTGGAAGACATGAAGAAATCGGCACAACTCAGCACTACGCTCGCCGAGTTCAGGGGCCTTGTCATGTCCAGGCTGGCCTCCATACGAGCGGCACTGGAGGAAAAGCGCCGGTCTGAGACGCTCCGCCAGGAGAAGCTCTCAGAGGAGATGGAATCTCTGAATGAAAACCTGAGCAGGATGAAAAAAGAAGTAGACCAGGTGCATGAGAAGCGCAAGGCCCTCGAAAAGGAGATCCTTATCGACCCTTTGTCCGGTGTAGCCAACCGGCGAGCTTTGAGGGAGCGCCTCAAAAACGAATTGTACCGCTTCATGCGATATCGGCAGTTTTTTTCGATGCTCCTGTTCGACGTCGACCATTTCAAGGTGATAAACGACCAGCACGGCCACTGGGCCGGGGATAGATGCCTCAAAGAGATCATAAAACGCATCAAGCCCATTCTGCGCGAAACGGATTTCATGGGACGGTGGGGGGGAGATGAATTCCTGGTAATCTTTCCGGGTACCGACCGGGAGAGCGCGGCTGCCGTTGCGGAAAGGCTCCGAAAGTTGATCGAGAACACCCGGTTCGTTTACCACAAGCAGGAAATCAGCCTCACCGTAAGCATCGGCATTACTGAAATTCAGGACTCCGATACATCCCAGGAAATGGTCTTTAACCGAGTGGACAAAGCCATGTACCAGGCGAAGAAGAAGGGCAGGAACATGGTTGCCCTGATCTGAAATGAGTCGGACCCCGCCCAATGGGTCCATGTCCATCCGGACACTGTCACTCCTGCTATCCTCGGATCGGGGGCGCGTCAAACCTGCCAAGCCCGCCCCGGATCCAGCGCCTTTTCTCCGGCGCCTGCTTGAGTCCAAAAAGATCGGGCCCCTCCCGAGTCCCGCACTCACCCTATGGATTGATCCCGCAGAAAAAATATACCAGTCCGGTTATCGCCAATCAGAAATACTGTAATCTGATATGAAGTTGGTTTCTCCGACCTGGGTCACTGCATTTCTTGTAATCATCCGAAACGGCAGTGATTTTTCCTGAAGCTCCGGAGATTGTCGATCGGGCTGATAAACAATGCTGGGGTATCCGATGGACGGGAACTTAATTAATGTGTTGCTCGTTGAGGACGACGAAGACGATTGTATGCTGATTTCAGCCTTTCTCGGGCAGGTAAGATCAACCCGCTATTTCGTAAAAAGGGTTTCCGACTTTGACGGCGCAGTTTTAGAGCTTCAACGCAACTCCATCGATGTTGTGCTCCTGGATTATCTTCTCGGCGCCAAAACGGGCCTGGATGTGCAAAAACACATCAATGGAATGGTCACAAAGCCGCCTGCCATACTGCTGACTGGACACGGGCTCGCAGTCGACCTGGAGGCGATGAAACACGGGGCGGCCGATTATATTGACAAGTCGCACCTCAGGCCCGATGTGCTTGAGAGGTCTATCCGGTACTCGCTCGAGCGCAAAAAAACAAAAACTCTTCTGAGGCATAACTCCATCCTTAACATGATCAAAGAGTGCGGCCTCGCCATAACCCAGGCAAGCGGGGAAGAAGGTCTCTATCAGGAAATATGCCGCATTGCCGTCGAGGTCGGGGGATACATGTTCTGCTGGGCGGGGCTGACTGACGGGCATGGCGCCCTGCTGCCGGTTGCCCACGCAGGATTCGAAGACGGATACCTGCGCAACATCAATTCCGGTTCAAAAGATGGGCAAACCGGGCGAGGTCCATTGGGCGTTCCGATCCGAACAGAAGACCCATTCGTGATGAAAGACATTGGTTCGGACCCTGCTTTCGAACCCTGGCGCGCCGAAGCAATGAAACGGGGCTATGCCTCATACATTACCCTCCCTCTTCTGGTTCATCACGAATTTGCAGGCTCACTCAATATTTATTCCTGCGAGACTGACGCCTTCGATGAAGAGGTGGTGAACCTTCTGCGCGATCTGGGGCGCCAGCTCTCTTTGGGCATATCTTATCTTAGAAACAGCTCGGAGCTTGTCCGGACTCAACGTGCGCTTCAGGAAAGACTTGAGTTTCTGAGGCTCCTGATGGACACCATTCCCAATCCGATTTTTCATAAAAACGCCGATCTGCGTTACGAAGGCTGTAATAAGGCATACGAGGACCTTACAGGGCGAAAAAGCGAAGAGATTGTAGGGAAAAACATCTTTGAGACAGGAGTTGTTGAAATTCCCGAAAATAGCCACGCCATGGATTTGGCCCTGCTGAAAGGGGGGGGCTCGCTCACCTATGAGACAACTCTGAAAGGGGCGGATGGAACGCTACATTATATACTGTCAACTAAAGCGACCTATCCGGACTCGGAAGGCAAACCGGCGGGAATAGTCGGCACATGGGTGGACATGACCGAGCAGAAAAAGGCCGAAAAAAACCTCAAAGAAAGAGAGCGCTATTTCAGGTCGATTCTTGCAAACATGCACGAAGACATATTTGTGATCGGCCGTGACTACCGCATCAGCGACGTTAACCGGCGTTTTCTGGAAACGATAAAGCGCAAGCGAAAGGAGATTGTGGGACGCCCCTGCTATCATGTGCTCCTCAACGCCCGGAGGGCTTGTTTTCTCGATGGAAAGCGATGCCGTCTGGAAGAAGTGTTTCAGACCGGAACGCCTGGTTCGAAAAATACGGAGATAGTTCGCCCGGACGGGGAAAAGGCGACTGTAAACATGCTTTATTCCCCTCTGAAGGATGAAACCGGATATGTAGTAAAGGGCATATTAGCCGTGCGCGACATTTCTAACGAAGCCCGGCTCGAATTGGAGCTTCGCCAGGCTCAGAAAATGGAAGCTATCGGGACTCTTGCGGGCGGCATTGCCCACGATTTCAACAATATCCTCGGGATAATCCTGGGATATACGGAGCTGACCCGTTTCCATCTGCCCCCGGAGGCCCCGGAATCTTTAAATCTTATCCAGATCCAGGACGCCTGTCTTCGTGCAAAGGAACTGGTCAAGCAGATTCTTGCCTTCAGCAGGAAAAGCGATCGTGAAAAGCATCCCGTATATATCGGTTTCATTCTCAAGGAGGCCCTCAAGCTGCTTCGCCCGGCTCTGCCCGCGACGATAGAAATAAAGTTGGATATCAATACGGCCGATGGATCTGACCTGATCCTGGCTGACGCCACCCAGATGCACCAGGTGATTATGAACCTTTCCAGCAATGCCGCTGACGCGATGTCGCGGCAGGGCGGATCGCTGGAAATAGATCTCAGTGAAATTTCGATCTCCTCTTCCGACCTGGTTCATTTTCCCGACCTGACGCCAGGCTCCTACGTTTGCATTAGCTTCAAAGACAGCGGCTGCGGAATCGAGCCGTCCAACATCGAACGCATTTTCGAACCCTATTTCAGCACCAAGGATTTGAGCCGCGGCACCGGGCTGGGATTGGCGGTCGTGCATGGGATCGTAAAGGAGCATAAAGGCGAGGTGAAAGTCTACAGCGAGTTGGGCAAAGGATCGGTATTCAAAATCTATCTGCCCAGAATAAGCTCGATCCCGCCTGTCGTCGAGCTGGATCCGTACAACCCGGCCGCCTTCTTTGGTACTGAAACCATCTTGATGGTTGACGATGAAAAACATCTTGCCGATGTGTATTCAAAGCTGCTGAACGATCTCGGCTACCACACGCTGGTAAAGACCGACAGCAGAGAGGCCCTTGAAACCTTTCGCAATTCTCCCGACAGTTTCGACCTGGTCATAACGGACCAGACAATGCCGGGGATGACCGGAATGGACCTGGCGAAGCAAATTCTGCAAATCCGGCCAGATATGCCCATTATCATCTGCTCCGGCCACAGTGAGTCGCTGAACGATCATTCGGCCAGGCAGGCCGGTATCCGCGAATTTATGACAAAACCTATTC
Organism: Syntrophobacteraceae bacterium; assembly: GCA_049520035.1. Classification (GTDB taxonomy): domain Bacteria; phylum Desulfobacterota; class Syntrophobacteria; order Syntrophobacterales; family Syntrophobacteraceae; genus SbD1. Next base: position 11,076 of record JBEKQE010000062.1, read on the forward strand.
TGATGCAGGATTTGGCTGGAAAAATCCGTGAAGTCCTGGACGAAGGGAAAAAGGGCAAATGAGATTGATAATGGGTCACCGGAAAACGTGACCTGTTCATGTGGGGTCCACAAATTCACTCTTTCTTCTTAGCTCGTTGTAGATTTCAATGAGCTTCTCTTCATGTTGTTTTTCCTGCAGGATGAAAGATTCTATAACGCCTTTCAACGAAAGGTCGTCGCACAGGAGCAGGGTTTCAGCATAAAATCTCTGTGCCTCTTCTTCGCGCTCGATGGCAACTTTAAATAACATCAACAACTTCTCTTGTTTCTCAGAGAGTGTCCTTCCCATGCTTGTTCCTTCCCTGCAATCGTATAGGATCTGATCGAACCAGGTACCTGAATCGACAACAAAAAAATTCAAGAAAGCGGCGATTTAGGGTCTTAGAAGGTCAGTTTTGCATTATTCCGGCTGATACTTTGCCCATACCGTTCCCCCTTTCCACCCGGCGGCCCGGGTCACTTTAGCCGAGCGTAAGTTTGAAGCGCGCTTCGCGCTCCAGTCCGTTGCGACCGGCGACGACGGTCCGACCCGTCCATTGCTCGCCTCCGCTAAACCTGCCGGCCGGTAATTTCACGAGCACCCTGTCGATTACGCGCTCTTTGATCAAGCGCACCACCGTGGTCAAGCGGTCGGGATTGTTCCCGCGGCCGATATCGATGCGCGCTTCCTGCAAAGTGCCGGCGGCGGCGGTTCCGACCACTCGCAACCTGGTCCGGAGCCTCAAGAACGGCATATTCCAAGCTCCGCGAGGCGCCGCCGGTCGTCCAGCAATGCAGGCTATAGCTAATTATAAAATATTATCAATAGTATAATAATATGTAACGAATGTTAACTGACAAATATTGATTTTCCTCCCTCCTGTTTTATTTTATTAGAGCAATAATAAATGAAGGTCTTTGTGAATCAGAGCACAAAGGCCAGCCGTTTAGAAGAAAGAGACATATGGCATGAAAAAGACCATGCGCCGTATTGCCGCTTTTCAGATCCTTATACTCCCTCTTGGTCTCCAATACTGCACCGGCGGTATAAAAAGATACGGTAAGATTCGTGCCGCAAGGATATCTATCGTGATAAGTGCAAGGAGATAATCCGATGAATATATCAAAAATTATTTGTGTTGATATCTTAATGGCGATTGCAATTCTTGTTACGGGGTTTGCCATGGCTGACACGACAGAGAGAGAGGAAACAGCGACCGGATTTAAAATTTATATTAAGGACGACAATGGCAATGTAATCCGTATAAAAAACTATACGTCTCACAAAGGCCAATCAGGGGTAGACTACCCATCACTTGATAACGAGACGACAATTCGTTACACACGTGTTACAAACGAAGATGGAACCACTACATATCGAAAACGGGAAGAGAAAAAAGTAGAATATCTTAACGACAGAAGTGGTAAAGTTGCGAAAGAGACTATCAACTTCTATGAACGCAATGAAGAGCTGGGAGGGCGTACTATACACTACTACGACAAAGATCATCACCTCCTGGCGTCTTCCCAGGATTTTTGGGAGTATGACGGCCATGGCCGTGTGAAGAGGCATGAGCATAATGATGACGGCAAGCCTAAGTCAGGCGAAATTTACTATTACGACGGCTGGAACAAGGCGCCCTACTTTATTAGCATCGCGGAATGGGATAATTTAAAGGGTATGTGGGTAGAGAGTATAGATTCGCATGATCGAAGGCTTAAAAGAAAGAAGGAGATGAAGTCTGCCGATACGGATAAAAAACCTCAGGGCGACAAGAAAGTTGGGGGAAACGATGAGCATGAGCGAACGCCTAAAACAGAGGAGAGAATGAGGTCTGCCGATACGGATAAAAAACCTCAGGGCGACAAGAAAGGTGGGGAATTGAACAAATCGAAGATGACAGATACGGATAAGAAAGCCCCGAGAAGAGGGGTTCGCAGCCGAGACAGGGATACCTCGTCTATTTCTAAGACCGGCAGGACATCAAGGGGCCGACATTGATGAAACTGCACAGTTGTAACTGTTAAATGGGCACTCAAGCGCACATTTGGCCATCGCAGCAGTGGGAATGGCGTGACGTCCAGAACGACATCGCAAGAGGATCTACTAAGCGTTACGGTGTCCACCAATGCGGCTTTCGCGGGGGTCGTTTGGACGCGGCCGGCGATTCGGGCAGCGGCCACCCGGTCTGCCAAATATTCTCCTTGTCAGGCCACTGGTTCTTCCTCTTTTTCTTCCGGCGCCGTAACTGATTATCCGCGCAGTGCTTCTCGCCATAGATCGCTTAAATTCATTTCGATCTCGACAAATGGCTCGGCCCGCACCTTGGCGCCTTCGACGAAAAGTCCGGCCACCACCCATTCACCGCCTTTGAGCCGGAACACATCCAGGGTCTTGGCGATGGGATCGAGAAGCCAGAGATGAGGAACGCCGTACCGGGCATAGATGGGCATCTTTTCCATCTTGTCTATTCTCAGGGTATTTGGCGAGAGCACTTCACATACCCAATCCGGGGCAACCGAAATCCAGTTATAGGGTTCTTCATCCGGATACCTCTCTTCTTTCCATCCGGCCAAGTCCGGTACAACGACATTCTCTCCCAGACCGATTTCCGGTTCGAGGAGAATGATCCAACCTCCGGGGCCACCCCCTTCGCCAAACTGGTAAGGCGGTCCTATTTTCTTATCCAGGGCAGACGCAGCATACACATGCTTTCGTGATGGCCTGAAGGTGACGATGAGCGCACCATGAACTATTTCACCGGTGGTATTTTCCGGGATACCATAGAGATCTTCGTAGGCAGCCTTCTTTCCTGCCGGTTCTGACATGTCGCATTCCTCCGTCCCATGAAAATTCTGCTAGAGGTCTTTCAAAATGCCAACCGGAAAGGCAAGATGGATTGGGGGATTGAGGAACTGAGGGATTAATTTAGAAGCGAGAAGCTGGAAGCTTTTGCTCCTTGCTTCCTGCTTTCAGCTCACTCTTCTCCCTTCACTCTTCCCCCGCTCACTGGGACTTGATGTTTTTTCTGCTCACTGCTCACTGCTCACTGTTCACTGCACTTTGCGCCGACCCCACCTGTATTCGCCCTGTACAGGTAACAAACTCTGTCGGGTAAGGATATTGACGGGTGGAAAAAGTCTTTTAAAAATAGTATAGTTGGCCGTCGGCGACCGGACCCGAGAGCAATTTGCCTCCAGAGGAGGGATGCAATTCACCTTTTTCGAATTAGCGAAACCGTACCCGGAATGACGTGCATTTCTAAAATCCATATGTACGGCAGGCTTATAAAGTTCAGCCATACGGTTTTTGCCCTTCCGTTTGCTCTGGCGGCCGTGCTGCTTGCAAACAGATATTACCCGGTGAGTTTGCGGACCTTTGCGCTCATCATGGTCGCGATGGCTTCGGCCAGGTCGGCGGCCATGGGGTTCAACCGCTTCGCCGATTATCGCTATGACCGCATGAACCCGCGCACGGCAAATCGTCCTCACGTTACGGGGCATGTTGACCTGCGTTCGGTGCTCATTCTCATTTCCCTTTCGGCGGCCGTTTTCATCATGTCCGCTGCTTTGCTCGGACGTCTTTGCCTGATAATGTCCGCACCGGTCCTGGTGGTCCTGTTTTTCTATTCATTTACAAAACGGTTCACCTGCCTGTGCCATCTGATCCTTGGTTTCGGCATCGGTCTGGCCCCTGCCGGGGCATGGGTCGCTGCCAGCGGTCAGTTGGAGTGGAGGATACTGCTGCTCTCTTTTGCGCTCATGACCTACGTCGCGGGCTTCGATATTCTGTATTCGTGCCAGGACATCGAATTTGACCGTGAACAGGACCTTTGTTCGCTGCCCGCCTGCCGGGGGGCTGCAAAAGCTTTGCTTTTCTCCACCGGACTGCATGCGCTCACGCTTGTCTTTCTGCTTCTGGTCTATTTTGCCTTCGATCTCGGAAGAATTTATCTCCTTTTCCTGCTGCTCATCGGCATTCTGATCTTTGCCGAACACAAACTGGTCCGGCCGGATTGCCTGGACAAGGTGAACGTCGCCTTTTTTCACGTAAACAGTGCAATATCCATTCTGCTTTTCCTCGGGGTCCTGGCGGGAACATGGTTCATATGAAAAGCGCATACCAAAACCTGGGTGAATTCATATCGGAGTTGGAAAAAGCGGGCGAGTTGCTTCGCGTAAAGGCCCCCGTTTCCTGTGATCTCGAGATCACGTGCATTACCGACCTGGCGTCCAAAGCCTCCGGAGGTGGCAAAGCCCTGCTGTTCGAGCATGTCCGGGAATCTCGCTTTCCCGTTCTGACCAACGCTTTCGGGAGCGAGCGCCGGATCTGCATGGCCCTCGGAACGGACTCCCTGGACAGCCTGGCCCAAAGGCTCGATCGCTTCGTGCGCATAGGGCCTCCAAAATCGCTCCGTCAGCTTGCCAGGCTGCTTCCAATGGGGCTCGAGTTAATCAGGTTCCTGCCCCGCAGGACCTCGAGGGCCGCCTGCCAGGAGGTCATATACAGGGGAGAACAAATCGACCTCTCCATGCTGCCTGTTCTTAAGTGCTGGCCGCAGGACGGCGGCCCTTTCGTTACGCTTCCGGTCGTGATTACGCGAAGTCTGAAAACGGGCAGGCGAAACGCCGGCATGTACCGCCTCCAGGTTTTTAACCGAAATACGACCGGTATGCACTGGCACATCCACAAAGACGGCTCGAACTATTTCCAGGAGTACCGCAAGGCCGGCAAACGCATGCCGGTTGCGGTCGCGATCGGGACCGATCCGGCGGTGACCTACGCAGCCACGGCCCCACTTCCCAGGGGAATAGACGAGATGATCCTGGCCGGCTTTATCCGGACAAGACCGGTTCAGATGGCCCGATGCGTCTCTGTTGACCTGGAGGTCCCGGCCGAGGCTGAATTCGTGCTCGAAGGGTACGTGAACCCTGAAGAACTCCGGCAGGAGGGACCATTCGGCGACCACACCGGGTACTACTCACTGGTTGGCGACTATCCGGTCTTTCACCTCACGGCGCTGACGCATCGCCGAAATCCCGTTTACGCTGCAACCATCGTAGGGCGGCCGCCTATGGAAGACTGCTGGCTTGCCAAGGCCACCGAACGGATATTTCTCCCGCTGCTGGGCGCAATTCATCCCGAGGTGTGCGATTTTTGGATGCCCTGGGAAGGAGTGTTCCACAACATCGTGGTAATGGCGATCGACAAGGAATATCCGGGGCATGCGCGCAGGATTATGAGCGCCGTCTGGGGACAGGGGCAAATGAGCTTTTCCAAGGCTGTGGCGCTTGTGGACGGTCGAGTTGACCTGAAAAATCCTCGAAAGGTCCTGGAAACGATCCTGAACGAAGTTGACGTGGAAAGCGATCTCTATATTACTGAAGGCGTCCTGGACGTCCTTGACCACAGCGCTCCCGATCCGCTTTTCGGCGCCAAGATAGGGATCGATGCGACGAGCAGGCGTCCGGACGAAAGGCAAAGACCCAAGCTCGCTGCCGGGCAAATTCCGGCGGACGAAGTTATCGAAAAAAGCCTTAAGAATACATCCGGCCTGCTTTCCGCATTCCATACCCCCCAGCTTGATGTCCGGAACCGTCTGCTTCTTCTTACTTTCGCCAAAGACGGCCGCACTCCGGGCCGAACCCTGTCCGAGAGGCTGCTGCGGAAACGGGCGCTGAAAACTTTTTCTATACTGGTCCTGCTTGACTCCGGGATAGACCTCCGGGATTATTCGCTCGTGCTCTGGAAGGTGTTTAATAATGTCGATCCTAAAAGGGACATTCTCAGGTGTGGCGGGCGAATGGCCATTGACGCCACGAGAAAAAGCGTCGAGGACGGCCATACCCGTCCCTGGCCTGCCGACATCGAAATGGCCCCTGAGGTGGCGAGAAGCGTCAGGGAGCGGGCAAAAGAACTGGGAATAGAGGAGTTTTTGTCCGGCTGATTTACATTGAAAAATGCGCTCAAAAGTGGTATCGTTTATTGTTTTAATAAATGGTTTCAATGACTTATTTGCGCCTGCCCCATTTGTGCCTGTAGAGGCATCGCTTGGCCTTGAAGCAAGCAGAGGACATCAGTTTATGCAAAATATCGACATGGCGCCCGATTACGATCGAGAACAAACTACCGAGACCGGCGACGCTTCGTTTTCCGCCCAGCCGGCCCTTAATCAGTCGCCAATGGATTCTGCGGTGGATGCTGAATACACCGCGCAACAGATAACTGTGCTCGAAGGCCTGAGCGCGGTGCGCATGCGCCCTTCCATGTACGTCGGCAATGTCTCCACCGAAGGTCTGCATCATCTGGTCTATGAGGTTGTTGACAACAGCATCGACGAAGCTCTCGCGGGCTACTGCAACCACATTCGAGTACAGATTCACCTCGACGGCTCGGTCACGGTGGACGACAACGGGCGTGGCATTCCGGTGGACATTCACGAAAAGGAAAACCTCCCGGCTGTAACCGTCGTTATGACGAAGCTCCATGCGGGCGGAAAATTTGACGATTCCTCCTACAAAGTTTCCGGCGGTCTCCACGGGGTCGGCGTATCTGTGGTAAACGCGCTGAGCGAGTACCTGGAAGTCGAAATCCGGCGCGACGGCAAAGTTTGTTTTCAGCGCTACGAGCGCGGCGAGCCGAAAACGGAGCTTCTCACAAGGGGCGAGACCCAAAAGAGGGGGACGCGTGTAACATTCAAGCCCGACCCGCTCATTTTCGAGGATACGGAGATAAGCTTCGACATTCTTGCCGAACGTATGAGAGAGCTGGCTTTTCTAAACAGCGGCGTGCGAATCGAGCTTCTGGACGAGCGCGTTCCGAAGGAGAAGCTGTTCTATTATGAAGGCGGTCTTGTATCGTTTGTGGAATACCTGAACAGGAACAAAGAGCCGATCTTCCCCGAAGTCATTTCCATATCGGGTGACAGGCATGGGATCTCCGCCGGGGTCGCCATCCAATATAACGGCACATATAACGAGAAGATCTTCACCTTTGCGAACAACATCAACACCAAAGAGGGCGGGACTCACCTGGTAGGCTTCAAGGCGGGCCTTACCAGATCGATCAAGCAGTATGCCACCCAGAACAAAACGATCAAGCCGCCCGACCTCGAGCGGCTGACCGGCGATGATGTGCGCGAAGGTCTGACGGCCGTGGTCAGCATCAAGATTTCTCAGCCCCAGTTTGAAGGCCAGACCAAGACCAAGCTGGGAAACAGCGATGTCAAGGGTCTGGTCGAAAATCTCGTCTACGAGAAGCTTTCCATTTATTTTGAGGAAAATCCGAAAATCATACGCGCGATCCTCGACAAAGTCCTGGAGGCGGCAAGAGCGCGCGAGGCCGCCCGGCGCGCAAAAGAGCTTACCCGAAGGAAGGGCGTGCTCGGCGACCACTCTCTTCCCGGAAAACTGGCCGACTGCCAGGAGCGCGATCCCTCAAAGAGCGAGATTTTCATAGTGGAGGGCGATTCTGCCGGAGGTTCCGCTAAACAGGGCAGAAACAGGGCCACTCAGGCTATACTGCCGCTGCGGGGCAAGATATTGAACGTCGAGAAATCGCGCTTCGACAAGATACTGGAAAACCAGGAAATCCGGAACATGGTTGCCGCCTTGGGCACAGGCATCGGCAAGGACGAATTCAAAGCCGATAAGGCGCGCTATCATTATATCATTATCATGACGGACGCCGATGTGGACGGAGCGCACATCCGCACCCTTTTGCTGACGTTTTTCTTCCGCCAGATGCCCGAACTGATCGATCTCGGATACCTCTATATAGCGCAGCCGCCGCTCTACCGGCTGGCGGTGGGCAAATCCGAGCACTACCTCAAAGACGACGACACCCTTAACGCATTTTTACTCAAGCGCGCAGCCGAGAAGAAACAGGTGTTTTTGCCGGGCAGCGACAAACCGCTTCCCCCGGAGCAGCTCATAGCCCTCCTCAGGACATTCTCCCGGTACGAAGAATGGCTCGATCGCCAGGCACAGAGAGGGATGTCCAAGAAGCTGCTCGATCAGATCATACGCATCTTCGATGAAAACGGGCTGGAGGCGGCGGACCCGCAGCACTGGGCCTCCATTCTCAAGGCAAAACTTGAAGAGTCCGGGTATGTGGTTTCCATTGAAGTTGAAGAGGAACACCGCGGCTACGACCTCGATGTTATGGAACCCTCCAACGGCCACAAGAAGAAGCGGATCGGCCACGATTTCCTGGTATCCGTCGAATTCCGTAAACTGCTCTCGCTCTACAGACAACTGGCCATCCTGCACGCCACCCCGTACGTTGTGAAGGACAACCAGGGCCAGGAGCAGTTCGACAATCCCCGGGCCTTTTTCCAATTCCTCATGAACGAGGCCAGGAAAGGCACGACGATCCAGAGGTATAAAGGCCTGGGTGAAATGAACCCCGAACAGCTCTGGGAGACCACCATGAACCCGGAAAAAAGGACCCTTCTCCAGGTGAGGGTCAATGACCTGGTGCTTGCCGATGAGCTTTTTACAATCCTGATGGGAGATCCGGTGGAACCGAGGCGCGAATTCATCCAGACCAACGCGCTCGATTTCCGGGAGCTCGATATTTAGTTTGAATCGAGGAATTGATGGATGGACACTAGAACCATAAACATTGCCGACGAAATTAAGCTTTCGTATCTCGACTATGCAATGAGCGTCATAATCGGGCGGGCCATACCCGACGTGCGGGACGGCCTGAAGCCCGTCCACCGGCGCATTCTCTTTTCGATGCACGAGGTCAATAACGACTACAATAAGCCCTATAAAAAGTCGGCGCGCATTGTCGGTGATGTCATGGGTAAGTATCACCCGCACGGAGACGCGGCCATCTATGATGCGACCGCCCGCATGGCCCAGGATTTCTCCATGCGCCATATGCTCATAGACGGCCAGGGCAACTTCGGCTCGGTGGACGGCGACCCCCCGGCCGCCATGCGGTACACCGAAATCCGAATGTCAAAGCTGGGCATGGAGTTCATGAGGGACATCGAGAAGGAAACGGTCCCGTTCCTGCCAAACTACGACAATACAATCCTGGAGCCGGCGGTCCTCCCAGCCCGCGTACCAAATCTGCTCCTCAACGGCTCGTCGGGCATAGCGGTCGGAATGGCGACAAACATTCCTCCGCATAACCTGCGCGAACTTTGCAGCGGACTTCTCGCGCTCCTTGACAATCCCGATGCCACGGTGAAGGACCTCATGCGCCATATTCCGGGTCCGGACTTTCCGACTGCCGGATTTCTTCACGGATGCGAGGGGGTCGCGGAAGCCTACGAGACCGGCAAGGGCGTGATCAAGATGCGCGGCCGGGTGGAAGTCGAGGAATCGGGCAGAAAGCAGCACCTCATCATCACCGAGCTTCCCTTCCAGGTGAACAAGGCAAAGCTGCTCGAACGCATAGCCGAACTGGTAAAGGTGAAGAGAATCGAAGGAATCACGGACATCCGCGACGAATCCGACCGCCACGGGATGCGGGTCGTCATTACCCTGCGCCAGGGCGACGATCCCAAAGTCGTCGAAAATCAGCTCTACAAGAATACGGCGCTCGAGAGCACTTTCGGCATCATCATGCTCGCCGTGGTGGATAACAGGCCGGAGGTCATGAGCCTCAAGGCTATTCTGCAGCATTTTCTCGATTTTCGCCGTGAGGTCGTAGTAAAGCGCACCCAGTTCGAACTGAGGCAGGCCGAAAAGCGCGCCCATATCCTGGAAGGACTGAAAAAAGCGCTCGATAATCTCGACGCTGTGATTGCCCTCATCCGTTCCGTGCCAACTCCGGCTGAAGCCAAACGTGGCCTCATCGAGCAGTTCGGCTTCACCGACCTTCAGGCTCAGGAAATCCTGAACATGAGACTCCAGCGCCTGACGGGTCTTGAGCGCGAAAAGATCATTCAGGATTACAAGGATATCATAAAGGAGATCGAACGGCTTAAAGCTATACTTGCCTCTCCCGCCCTTGTCGATCAGGTTGTCCGGGAAGAAATACAGGAGCTTAGGAACGAATTTGGCGATTTGCGCAAGACCGAAATAATTCCCGATGCCGGGGACATCTGCATCGAGGACCTCATTTCTAATGAGGAAATGGTGGTGACCATATCGAGGGCCGGCTACATAAAGAGGACCCCGCTTTCGATCTACCGCTACCAGAAACGCGGCGGCAAGGGCCGAACCGGAATGAGCACCCGCGAAGAGGACGTCGTGACCACCCTTTTTACGGCGATGGCCCACAACTACCTCCTCATATTCACCAATCGGGGGCAGGTATTCTGGCTTAAAGTTTATGAAATACCCGAAGTCGGGCCTTCAGCCCTTGGAAAGGCTGTGGTGAATCTTCTTCCCCTTCAGCCGGGCGAAAAGATACAAACAATTCTGCCGGTGAGTGAGTTCTCACCCGGCCACTTTGCTGTAATGGCCACAAAGAACGGCGTCATAAAGAAAAGCGATCTGTCCGCCTATGCCAACCCTCGCTCAAACGGCATCCGGGCGATCAATATGGACGACGATGACGAGCTTATCTCGGTGGTAATCACCGACGGTCAACGCGATATTTTCCTCATGAGCCGTAAGGGCAAGTGCATTCGGGTAAAGGAAGATGAGTTTCGTCCGCTCGGACGCGTAAGCCGCGGCATCCGGGGAATGAACGTAAAAGGCACAGAACTGGTCGGCATGGATGTGATCGACCCGAACAAGTGCATGCTCGTGGTTACCGAAAAGGGATTCGGAAAACGCACGCCCGAGGAAAGCTACCGTTGCCAGGGCCGAGGAGGGCAGGGAGTGCTCAATATCAGGGTGACCGAGCGAAACGGACAGGTGATCGGCTTTCGCCAGGTTGGAGAAGACAACGGAATCATGCTGATCACCGACGGGGGCCGCCTCATAAGGATGCCTGTTTCCCAGATTAGCAAAATCGGGAGGGTAACCCAGGGAGTCAAACTGATCGGCCTTGCCGAAGGCGAGAGAGTGGTTGACCTGACCGTACTCGACCAGACGGAAGATACCCAGGAAGATACAAGAGAGGAAGATTAGAATTGCTTGGAGATATCGGGCCGGTAGGTGTAATCGGAGCTGGAAACTGGGGGACAAGCCTCGCCCATGTGCTTGCCGCCAAAGGTTTGAAAGTAAATCTCTGGGTCTTTGAAGAAGAGCTGTGCGAGACAATCCGCAGGACGGGTGAAAACAGTATCTATCTCCCCGGTCACCGCCTTCATCAAGGCGTGTGCGCCAACAGTTCGCTGGAGGAAGTGGCAGGGGCAAGCCGCTTGCTCATCATGGTCGTTCCTTCACACGTCTATCGAGGGGTCGTGATGAGGATGCTGCCCAACTTGCGCCAGGACGCCATAGTCGTGAACGCAACCAAAGGCATAGAGGCTGACACCCTTCTGACAATGTCCGGCATCTGGAAAGAACTCCTGCCGAAGCAAAACCGCATACAAGTGCTCTGCCTCTCCGGACCATCCTTCGCCCGTGAAGTGCTGCAGGGCATTCCTACTGCTGTAACGCTTGCAGGCCAAAACCTGGAAATCACCCGGCAAGTTCAGCAGGTGCTCTCGACCGCCAGGTTCCGCATCTATACCAGCCTCGATGTTATCGGGGTAGAAGTCGCCGGAGCTTCAAAAAACGTCATAGCTCTTGCGGCAGGCGCATGCGACGGCCTCTCTTTCGGGTTCAATGCCCGGGCCGCTCTCATTACGCGCGGCCTGGCCGAAATTTCAAGGCTTGGCGTCAAAATGGGCGCTCACCCCCTCACGTTCTCCGGTCTCGCCGGAATAGGAGACCTGCTGCTCACCTGTACCGGCGATCTGAGCCGAAACCGCACTGTCGGAATGCAACTCGCGCAGGGCAAAAAGCTCAGTGAAATCCTTGGCGGAATGCGCCAGGTGGCCGAAGGGGTCATCACCGCCAAATCGATCCACTCGCTTGCCGAGAAAATGCACGTGGAGATGCCCATAAGCGAGCAGGTCTATCGCGTGCTCTACGAGGGTAAAGACCCGTTGCTGGTTGTCAGTGAGCTGATGGACCGCGATCTCAAGCACGAGATGGAATATGACCCGGAAATCGGCGCTGTAAATGACAAAACCCGTTAGTTTCCGTCCGCATTCAAACCCGCGAGTAGCTTACCAGCGGGGCTAACCCACACAAACTCACCGCTCCGCGCGGCCTTCATCGCCTCAATGGTTTCAGCATTGGATTTTCTTGTATGGTTCCGAATCAGCCGCGTGTCCGCGCCCTGGTCGGCCAGGACGAACCCGCAAGCGTGGCGGAGCTGGTGCGGGTGGCCAGAAAAGTCTTTGGGCCATAGGAAAAGAAAAACTTGCCACTTGACACAACTACGGATAATCGGTACTTTAATGACAGAGTTTATTTGGGATAACAACAAGGCTGCTGCGAACTGGCGTGATCACGGCATCTCATTTCGGCAGGCCATTAAAGCAATCAACGATCACTTTGCTGTTGAAGGGATCGACGACCGCGAAGATTACGGGGAAGAGCGCGTTAACCTGCTTGGCATGTGTGAGGGGGTGCTTCTCCATGTGACCTACACAGAGCGCGGCGAATATATTCGAATTATCTCAGCACGGCGGGCGGAAAAACATGAGCAAGAAATCTACTATCGCGAGAATTCGTTCTGACGGCACAGTTGTCGAGGTTTTTGAAAACGGCGAAGAACGTCCTTTTCCTGAAACCCCCATGCGCCCGATGACGGAAGAAGAAATTCATGCTGCTGCTATGGCTGACCCCGACGCACGCCCCATGACCGCCGAAGAATGGCGAACAGCGCGACGTGTGCCCCGCACGAAAACGCTGCGCCGTATACTTGGCCTCACACAACAAGAGTTTGCAGCCCGCTATCACATCCCCCTTGGGACGTTGCGCGATTGGGAACAGGGACGCACGGAACCCGATCAACCGGCCCGCGCTTACCTCGCGGTGATTGCCCGCGATCCCGAAGGAGTCCGGCGAGCCTTGACAGCGCCGCCCGCGTAGCCGTTCTATCCTGGGCGCCATAAATCAGTATTTTTGACACTAAAACCCGAGCCCGTGATATCAAGGGCTTGGCTGTGCCATATGCCAGGGACAAAAACAGGCCATGAAAATAGGCTATGCGCGGGTTTCCACAGAAGACCAAAATCAAGTAAATAGCTCCTTTTGGTTCTATCGCTTCGCGAGGGGCAGGGTGCGGCAAGATATTCACCGACACGGCCACCGGCGCGAACGCCAAACGGCCGGCGCTGGCAAAATGCCTTAAGGCTCTCAATGCTGGCGACGTCCTGACGGTCTGGAAACTTGACCGGCTGGGCCGGTCGTTGCGCGACCTTATAGCCCTGCTGGATAATCTGAAAGCGCAAGGCGTGGCCTTCCAGTCGCTGACGGATGCAATCGACACGGAAACCCCGACAGGCCGCGCCATGTGGCAAATGGTGGGGATACTGGCAGAGCTTGAACGGTCGTTGATACAGGAACGGACAAAGGCGGGCCGCGCGGCGGCAATGGCTCGTGGCGTGCGGATGGGCCGCAAGCGGCTGCTATCCGCGCAACAGGCCGACCATGCCCGCAAACTGATAGAGCAGGGGGAAGGCCCTGACAATGTGGCTCAATCTCTCAGCGTCTCGCGACGAACGCTTTACAGGGCTTTAGCGGCTCCGAATCCTTGCTAAAATGGAGAGTTGCGCTGGCGGGTAAAGTGATCCATAACCTTAAGCGAAGATGAAACAAAGAAAATCTACTGATGCCCTCACTTGCGAATAGACCCCGCATCATATTCATTCACAATTCCCAATATTCTCTTTGAATGCTCTTGGTAGAGCGTTTCCGCAATTTGTACTTTATTATTTAGGGGTCTTCCGGCGAACGCGTACCTGAGTAGTCTTTGAAAATAAAAAATGGACATGGCAAGGTGCGTCCGTGTTGTTTGACGCCAATCGAACACTACGGAGGAGCCACAAGCCATGTCCAC
>JBEKQE010000063.1:0-24952 GCA_049520035.1 Syntrophobacteraceae bacterium
ACCGAATGTTAGAAGGTCTAACATCCTTCGGATACTTGGCGTGAATGCGCTGGACGGGCTGTATCCGTATCCACAGTTCGAGCTGTGGAAAAAGCTGGATCCCCATCAAAGGGCGGTTGAAGCCTACAATCGCTACGGATACGCATTTTTCTATGCACATAGGGGCCCCTACGTTGTTTTTTCCCTCATCGATCCTGACTTATTCAGGGTGGCATTCGATCCTGGCTCGGACGTCCTCAGCCGTCTCGGTGTCACCCACTGCCTGGTCATGGACCTAAATACAGATATATTCGACCAAAGCCCGACTCTGCATCGGCTCTTTTCATTTAAGAACAGTCATATTTACAAGGTGGTCAGCCCGCCGCGGCAAGAAAGTAGTAATTTTCAAATTCCCCCCAACTCGCAAATTGATTTTAATGCTGATGCCTATTACAACCGCGGTGTCACCTATTGCAAACTTGGCAACTACGGGCAGGCGATTTCAGATTTCGACAGGGCAATAGAGATCAATCCTAAATAAAGACGGGCGCATCCTCTCCGGATATTAGCGGACGAAGAAGGATAAAACAAGGAAGTCTGTCGTGAAATTGCAAAAGCCACTCTTATTGACCTGTCACTTGCATGTTCGATTGCGAAACTGTATGGTTTTGCGGGCTTTGGGGTTGCTCAAGAAGTTTTTTCGGGCAGGATCCGGCCCGAAAATGCGGTTTGGATGCATAGCGCACAACTTGATGCATTATTACGGGTTATTTGGTGCGATTGCGCTTCTCGGTGCAGGCATTGGATTGCCGGAGCGAGCGCTTGCCGAGAGCCTCTATGATCATCCGATGGAAATTCGGCATGTGAGCTTGAAGCCCGATCCTCTTAATCCTCAGGTGAAAAGGGAAGTTTCATGCTTCACTTACCCGCATTTTGTCGTCAAGCAGGTCGATCTTGGAGAGGTTGGGGCCGATCGGCTTTCGATCATTCCTGCCGTGTCCGGCAGAACGCCTCCGTGCCGGCAAGCGAAAGAACGGAATGAATATGTCATCCCAGGCGATTCCTGGAGCGGCTATTTCAAGGGCGTCAAGTCAGACTATGCCTTTTTCGATGCCGCCGATGGAACCAATGGCGGCCTTGGGTTTATGGTTTTCCGCGTATCCGGCAAGAAAAAACTGTTCGAGGACATGGCGGAAAAAGACATTCAGTCCATCGAGATAAAAGACGGGACTCTCAAGCTTCGTTATCAACGGGTTTTTGCGTCCAGATGCTCCGTCGTTACAGGAGGCCCGGCCTGTAGAGACATTGTCGTAAAGGAAGCCGGTGTTGCAAGCGGATCGCTTTCATCCTGCGTTAATGGGTACCAGGCCGCGAAAGAAGAAATGGCGAAGATGCGTTGCGATGTCCAATCAACCAAGGATGGCGCATGCGTCGAAAAAGAATTGCAGCTCATCAACGAGCAAAGATGGGACGACGCGCCTACGGTCATCGTATATGAGGTTGAGGCTGGCTTGAGCGGCGCGTCGGCTGTTATCAAACCGCTCACTGACGCATTGGTCTGTCGTCCCTCAGACTAGTTTCCGTGAGGTGCTCGAGAATGAAATGGGTGAATATTAAAGCCGTTACCTCAAGAGTCATGGCAGCAGGAGCTCTTTTGGTGGTTTACCCTGTGGTTGGAGCGATATCTGCGGAGTTGAGTTCAATCCCCTCCGGTGCTGTCACTTGTGAGGGTTCTGTTTACACCGTTGATCCCGACCCTAAAGGCACAAACGTTCGATCTGCACCTCATAAGAAGTCGCCTGTTGTCATCGTGATTCCAGATGACTCTGAGGCAACAGTCGTGGCTCTCTCAGCTTCCTTTGAGGATTGGGTGCTCATCCATTCAGCTCAGGGGGTGACTTCAGGGTTCGAGTTTCGAAGAGTGGGGTGGGTCCATGCGCCGCTCCTTGCCGTGCGGGCTGTTCATGCCACCGGACGGAAGGTTCCTCTCTACAGCAAACCTGATACCGGAAGTTCGGTAATCAAAATGGTTGCTGGAGAAACAGAAGCCCGGCTGGCAGGATGCATGGGGGCTTGGATGCAGGTGAAGATCGGAAAACAGAAGGGGTGGCTTGCACCTGGCGACTATTGTGGCAATCCGGTGACAACGTGTCCTTGAAGGCCTCCCGCGCGCGCCCAACGCGCATGCTAGACCATCCATCGGTCGGCCTTCGCGCTACGCGGCGGGCCTTCCGCAAAAAAAATGCGGTAAATTGAATGACCAGCTTCCGGCTAAAGCCGGTAAGCGGAATGACCAGATTATTACCGCACAAGGTTGTTTATAAGTCTATCATACGAGGAAGTTTGGCCTATGGAAAAAATGAAAATCATGAGGCTATCGCTGCTCTTGCTCATTCTCGTGGGATGGGCGGCGCAGGCCCGCACGGAGGGGTTGCCCGTGAAGGACCTTCCGCCTGA
This sequence comes from Syntrophobacteraceae bacterium, assembly GCA_049520035.1. GTDB lineage: Bacteria > Desulfobacterota > Syntrophobacteria > Syntrophobacterales > Syntrophobacteraceae > SbD1. Next base: position 2,437 of record JBEKQE010000063.1, read on the forward strand.
GGGAAAGTCGTTGGTTGATTTTCTTCCCAAGGGGTGGACCGTGGAAGATCAAGTAAATGGCGACCTGAATGGTGATGGAGTCTCCGATATCGCCGCCATACTGGTTCAAGGCGAACCCGACAGCGCGGAGGACGAGCCTCAGCGTGCCTTGATTGTTCTCCTGGGCCGTGATAAAGAAAAATTCGTACTGGCTGGAACCAATAACAAACTCCTCGAGTGCAAGGGATGCTGCGGTATTAAAGAGGGGGTGGGAATCAGCATCAAAAAAGGGGTTATTGTCGTAGAGCAGATGAGTGGCTCCCGAGAGTTTTCTAATGAGACATGGCGCTTTCGTTATGATCCCCAAACACAGCGGTTTGTTTTGATCGGCAGGGACCTTGAAACCGGAGACGGCATGCGCGGTACAGGGACCATAGAGAGCTTCAATTTTTTGACTGGCAGCAAAATAACCGAGACCTACCGGTACGATAAGAACGGCGAACGTAAAATTGCGACCTCAACAAAGACGGAAAAAGCCACCCAGAAAACACCTTTTATCGAAGATGTCGAATCAAATTGGATGGGTTCGCGACATTAAAGAGCGTTTCAGCAGCCTGTTTTCGGATTGGAGACAGGCGCAGGGAGCAGAACATGTTAATGAGATCTCCGTTTCGGGTTCACGAATTGTAAGCGCCACAGCAAATAATCACGTTATCGACTTTTTCTAAATACACGACTTTGGGAAGAATCTGTTTGGTCTTAGGATGGTACCATTTATATTCCACCCAACCGGAACCTTTTTCAAGGGCGGTGTCGACGATTTCCTTTATAAAATGCTTGCCTTCGAAATCCTTGATATCAATGAAGTCTTCTCCTACAAATCTTTCATTGACTCCATGCGCAAGCATGATCCCTTTGAAATTCAAAACAAAAATGTAGAGTTCGCCCTCTGAAAACATCCCGCCGGGGTTTGTAAATTCAGCCAAAGCAATCCTTTTGCCGGAGATCAGGTAAAAGGTCTTCGCATCATCAACCCACCCTCTCGCTAACTCACGGGTCACCGGGTCCATTTTGCGCCTCCATTTGCTCAAGGGATTTTAATTCTAAACTCTGACTTGCGCCTCTATCCGATTTCCAAGCCAGACGGCTTGTGTACCGGATGGTGTGGGACAATGGCAAACAGTAGATGGTGTGCGATGACTCAAATCTGCGCGCGTTGTAGAGGATTTCCATAAGAGATGGAGAAGTGAGTCGGCTTTCGATGGTCGCGTTGATACTCCGGTCAGTGCGAAAGCCGACTGGAAAAAGAGCTGCCGTCTCCCGAAGCCTGCCTCAGCCATCCGAACAAAGCCTATGTGCATTGCCAGCCAAATGTCAAGCAAAAACAGGCGGCGCCTGCTTATCGCATAACAGATGGAAAATCAGTCACTGTGTGCCATGCCACAATGGTGTGAACATTCCTTTGAATTTCTCTATCTACCCGGAGGAATGGAAGAAAGTTCATGCAAGACTGGCTCGATAGGTGGACATGGAACACGCGAAATTAATGACCGCGACCTTGAACTGTCAATTTAAAGTACGGATTCCGAGGATCGTTGCAAAATACCAGTGCTATCTTATTAGTATCCCTATAACACGATAATGGGTAAAGTCGGATTGATATTTTTCCCTCCCCTCCGGGGGGAATGGACCGGTCAAAACCGGTCACCGAGCTTCCTCACCCAGGGATGATTTTTTTTATCACCAAAACCCCCGTTCCTGTATTCCTGATCTTGAAAGCATGAACGTAGTCGTTTCCTTCCGTTACTTCTCCGAAATCGAAGGCCGTCTCTGAAACTTCCACTGCCGGCGTTCCATTTGTTTGCGCCGTAGCAGTCTCCTGATGTTCAGGCATGCTGCCGGGAATATCGGGAGCATGTGCACAACCGGCGGGAACTAGAAAAAACCAAACGACAAGCCCAAGGGTCGATAAATTCTTCATGCAAAGCTCCGTTTGCAAAAAAGGGAGATACAGAACCCTGCCGCCAAACAGCTCATGGTAATGTCTGAAAGAGAATGGCCGGGGCACGAGGATTCGAACGACCGGCCTCTTGCCCGGGAATGTGCGAGTCGGTGTTGCACCCGGATACCTGAATGCTGGGGACACTTATCCGGCTTCCGGCCTATTGCTTGTAGACGGCGCTGACAATGATCAAGTCATCGACTTTCTCAAAATAAGCGGCCTTGGGAAGCCATTCCCTGCTGACCGGATGATACCAATTGTAGTTAACCCAGCCACTGCCCTCGGCATTAGCGGTTTCGACGATCTCCCGGATAAATTTCTTCCCGTTTGAGTCCATGAGTTCTATGAAATCCTCGCCCACGAATTTTTCATTTATCCCATGGGCCAGCATAGTCCCCTTGGAATTCAGGACGTAGATATACAGCTCATCTTGAACAAACATCCCGTGGGGATCTGTGAACGCCGCCAAAGCAATCCTTTTACCCGAAGATTTATAAAAGGCGATTGCATACTTTACCCATTCCATTGCATTGACCTGTTGTCTGGGGCTCATGGAAGTCCTCCTTTTCAGAAGGTAAAATAATGCTGATTTTCACAAAATAAAGCAAGAAAGAAGAGCGGGTTCAAGGTGAGCAGCGAGCCGCTGGGCCCTTAATTTCATTTTTCTTTCACTCCATACGAAGAAAAGACTTCCCTTCGAATCTAAAGATGAAGGCAAATTTTGCCGGTGTTAAGACCGTGATGTCAGGCCAGAGGACGGAACAATTGACCTGGCAGGGTGATGAAAAATGAGTGAATTTGCCACCCTGAGGGAAAAACCTGAATAAACCTCACCCCGGCGAAGCCTGCCCCGGAAGTGACTAATCCGGGGGCCGGAGTCCGGCTGATTTTATTATATATCAGCGCGTTGGGGTGTTGCACCCTTTGGCATGTCTTTTGCTCTATTCGCAGGAGATATTACATCCGAAATGAGGTGCAAAACCCTTTTCTCACAGAGGTTAAGGAATGCGCAAAGTAACGGGACCATCTCTTTATGCGCGGGCTCCGGTGATGGGAGCGGCTTTTGGTTTGTTGCTGGTTTTGGGGTCGATTGTAATGAGCGCACACGGTTTTCTGGCCTTTTTCAGCCTTGAAGGGTTGATGATCGTGGTAGGCGGCGTGATGGCCGTCGCTTTCATGAGTTTTCAGGCAAGCGATGTGCACAAGGCGCTGCGCGCGATTTCGAGTATGCTCAAAGAGTCGCCCATAACGCACGAAGACCTTCATCGCGATACGATGAACATTATGAAATGGGGGCGTATGGTGAAAGAAAAGGGAATGCGTGCGCTGGAGGCCAGCATCGGAAAAAGCAAGATCGACGATAACTTTGTCAGATATGGGCTCAATATGGTGGTCAGCGAATACACGCCCGAGGAAGTGCGTTCGATGATGGAAACGGCGGCAGATGCCTGTTATGAGCGAGACAGCATACCAGTTGACATATTGACAGCCATGGCGAGCCATGCGCCGGCTTTTGGCATGGTTGGCACGCTGGTGGGCATGGTGACCATGCTGTGCCACCTTGACAGCGATATGACGGGCATAGGATCAAACCTCGCCGTAGCGTTTCTCTCAACACTGTACGGTGTGGTATCGGCGCGGATGGTCTATGTGCCTGCGGCGTCCAAGTTGAGTCAGGAGGTCGAAAAGAGCCGTTTTCGCAACCAGTTGATCACAGAGGGCATGGTGATGCTGGTCAACAACAAATCGCCTATGTGCATTCAGGATCGTCTGAATAGTTTCCTGCGCCCGGAGAATCACGATTATTACAATGTTTTTGGGGAGCATACCCAAATTTTTAAAAATTTGCCGTATGCACAGCTTGATTAGTTGTCCCGGGCGGCCACCCCTGGGAGTTATGAGTTATCAGTTGTTAGTTTTTAGTTAACTCAAAACTCAAAACTAAAAACTAAAAACTCTTAAAGGCTGTGAACCCATGATGTACCGCCGGCAAAGGAAACAAAAGAGGGTCAGCCACGCCGATGACTGGCTCATGACTTACGCGGACATGATTACATTGTTGTTATGCTTTTGTGTCCTGTTTGTGTCGGCTTCGATTTCTCAAAAGAAAAATACACCGAAAGTTCACGTGGCGCAAAAGGTGGAACTTCCGGCGCAGGAGCCAAAGACGATCGAGGTCCATCGGTCTCTCCCCGGTCTTGATGAGATTATAAAGCCTGAATTGTCCGATCCCGTTAAGGCAGAAAAAACTGAAAAGTCCGACCCCCCCGAACCCGCGGTCGAAGCTGCTGCTGATAAAACGACCGAGCAAATCTCCCCACCGGCCTCTCTGCCCGAGATTGTCGATAACCTCAAATCTCAGGGTGCGGCGAACTTCGAGCAAAAAGGCGACAGAATTACCTCACTCGAGATAAGCAGCGCTGCGTTTTTCGACAGTGGTTCGGCCATACTGAACCCGGCAGGAAAGGTGATATTGCACGAGGTGGCCGGAAACCTGAAATCGGAAAAATTCAATGACTATCAGGTCACCGTTGAAGGCCATACCGACGATGCGCCGATCAACACTGCGTTGTTTCCGTCCAATTGGGAGCTATCGACTGCACGGGCCGCTGCGGTGGTGCGTTTCTTTCTGGATGAAGGGATTCCTGCGCAAAAACTTCGCGCGGCCGGTTATGCCGATACTTTTCCGAAGGCGTCCAACCGCGACGCAAACGGCAAGGCAATACCGGAAAACCAGGCGCAAAATCGCCGCGTCGTCATTAAACTGGAAAAAATAGAAAAAACAACCTGACCCTGTTGTTGAAGGGAAGTATGTCATGGGACACCAGGCCTCCCGCGAACGCCCAACGCGCCAGGTAGACTTGTCGCGTTGGGCGTTCGCGGGAGGCCTGGTGATGAACCCGCTAAAATGGTGAGAGCCGAGAAGGAAGGCGCCACAATTGGCCCCGCTCACGGCTCTCTAAGGAGGGAAAGAGCTCCAGTGATATTGTCGGAAAGAAAACTAAAGATCTGAAGTAAAATTAGCGACAGTGCCCCGGGACCCATTCGCCATGGCTGTTATTATGACCTGGGACCCAGTGCTGCTTTTTCCAGTGAGCCTCAATCCATTTGCCGTGTTTGTTGTAGTGGCCGTCAACCCAGACCTTTTCGCAAGGAGGGTGGGCGCTTACATCAACGGCTGTGAAGACGGACAAAAGGGCCAGGCAGATACTAAAAACCAGCAGTTTCATTTTCAACTCCTCATTCCTTTCTGATTGGATGTAGTCGGGTAATTCATTTGATTTTGCCTTAGAGACATGTGGGCAAGGTGTTTTGTCTACATGCGGTAATATTTTCCCCGGTTACTCCCGGCCCACACTTGGGCGTGGCAGGATTGCATCTGCTTGCAACGATTGCAATCGTGCAACTATCTGCCATGCCAAAGTGATAATCACCCACGGCTGATTTTTCCAAAACATCCGAGCGTGGATGTCAGGCGGGGGAAAATGGGGCGAAGTGCCCAAACTGTATCGATGAAGGAAAGACATCTGCGTATAGGGAGGAATCCCCAGACTGGGAAGCCCATTACACTACCGCCGAGGAAGGTAGTGCCATTCAAGTACTCCAACGTTCTGCGGACCGCAATGAATGGGGAGGAAGATTTATGATTGAACTTGGGGGCAGGTATGGTACGAATGCCGAATAATTCAGATGTTGGCACGGCAGGCAACAACTCAAGCGCTGGGGCAGGGAAAGGTTTCAGTATGGTGGTGGCTGACGGCGGCAATTCGGGCGGCCCGAAAGAGGCCAATGAAAAATGAAGAATGTTGGTATGCATGTTCATTCTTGCGTTTCGGATGGAAAAGATAGACCTTCAGTATTGATCAGGAAAGCCGTGCAGGAAGGTTTGTCGGCGGTTTGTCTAACAGATCATGATCTCTACCATGGTATTGAGGAGTTCCAAGCGGAGGCGAAAAAATTTGACCTCAAGACCATCCCTTCCATGGAAGTATCGGCGCACTGGCAAAACCGCAGTTACGTTCACTTCCTGGCTTACGGGATTGATATTACCCGCAAAGAATTAGTTCTTCGAGAAAGTCTTCGGAAAAATTGGGAAGTTCACGATGGAGTGTATGATGAGATAATGAAAAGACTTGTCGTGCGCTACTCGGTCAATTTTTCCCGAGAAACGATTAAGAAAAAGACTGGCCAACTGGGGCCAATCAATTTTGCCTTGCCGACCATAAGGTTTTTGGAAGGTTATCTTGGCATCGAGAAAGGTGATTTCAAGAGGTTTGCATTTGATAACCGCTACACTTTTGAAAATCCCGTTTTACAGGGTCTTTATCTTTCAGTGGAAGAGGCCATGGGGCTTATTAAGTCCGCCGGAGGAAAGGCCGTGTTGGCTCATCCGGGGATGTTCTCGACCTATACTATAGCTGGCGGAACGAGCGTCAAGGATTTTGAAGAACTTTTCTTTTTTTTGGTGGATTTGGGACTCTCGGGAATAGAAACATATTACCCCAACCATGCCCGGGAGCAAACCGAGTATTTTGAAAACTTGGCACTGCGCTGCTGCCTTTGGAAAACTGCCGGCTCAGATTACCACGGTGAGTATAAACCCAACTGCGGCATGTCTATGCCGGGCATGAGCTATGAAGATTTTCTTCGATTCAAGGATTTCTGCGAAAGGTAGTTTCGCAATGACCAGCGGAAACAAAGATTAGAAACACAGATACCCGGAACCGGGAACTGATATGAATCCGTCAGGGAACGACTCCGGAAGGCCTCCCGCGAACGCCCAAAGCGGATGACTTCCGCCAAAGACCACCTTTTTGCAGTTGGCGGCGAAGTTTTTTGATACGTTTTCCGACTGTCCTGGATATCAGGATGCCGGCCATTCCGCTTACTAACAGAAACAAGCTGGAAGGCTCAGGAACGGGTGTAGAGGAGGGAGGGGGCGGATCCGGTGGAGGATTTGGTCCTGTCGGGATGAATGGGATAACAGAGGTCAAAGGCAACAAGGCAAGCCAGCCGTGGAAGGAACTACCCGCTGCTGCCACGGCCTCCGGAGGGACGAAAGAAGCTGCAGCTTCATCGATAGGGGTGGCTTCCGGGATTTTGTATTCTATAAACACCGGCTGTTTTTTCGCGTCAGGTTGACAAATGACGGCAATAAGTTCACCTTCTGCAGGGTTGTACCTAAATTGAGCGATTCTTAAAAATCGCAGAGTGTCATTTACACCCATACAAATATCAGAGGCTGAGCGCTCCTTTTCCAAAGTTCATCAAAACGAAGGTGCTTCCAGATGGCTTCCGGGACTTTTATTGTCACTCGTCCGGCATGACGGACGATCTTTGCCGCTATGTCGATGATTTTTCTGCGGAAAGTTGTCGGATAGGCAATGGGAGCAAGAACGGATGCACCGACATCCTCTTTGAAAGCCTCGTATAGGAAGAAGGCAAGAAGCATCGTATGATAGAAGGCGGCATTCTGGGCAAAGCGCTTGAAGGGGAGTTCATGGGCGGCAAAATCCTTCAAGGCTCTGTGGACAAGCTCATCTCGTCCTCTGCTGTGGTAGTCTTGGATGATTCTCTTCGTCTCCATGAGATAACCCAGGCCACAAGCTCGCAGCCTCTCATCGATTGCTTCCCCCCGCCCAAGGTTTGTATAGAAGCCGGTATGCGAGCGGGCTAAGTCACAGAGAAGCTGCTGATTTTCACTTGCTTTGCGGCAGTAGATCGCCCCGGCGAAATCTTTTCCATTCGCCTCTTCTGTCTCCGAATTCGACATATTCCCAGACGGTGCGCTTCTCCTGGTATATCTTCCATCCATCCTGAGGTACCGTTTCCGCAAAGCCTTTCAAGTCCGAAACCAATCTCCCCGCACAGATGTACCCAATACCGAGGGCTTCGAAGCAATTGAAGACCTTCTGATCGAAAAAGCCGCTGTCGCAACGAATCACCACTGGGATGTCTGCTCTGTAATGTTTTCGGATCTGGCGCACAACATGTTCGACCATTTTCTGGACTGTATCCGAGTGATTACTGTGCTTGTCCCCGGAGCGAAACACGGCATCGATTATGAAACGACCCCAGGTCATCTGCAGGGGTGCAAAGCCTTTGACCCTCTTGTAGGTCGGCCTTGCACCGTGCTGTTTTGGAGCCTCGTCATTGTCCATGACCATGACGTCTATGCCGAGCACAACGGCCTCGGGTTTCTCCAATTTGAGCCTCCAGATAAAGAGCTTTTGGAGAAGACGGCGGAAAAGATAGATTCTGGGCCACCAAAAAGAACCGAAGAATCTTTTCACGGCATGGGAGGAGAGCATCGCATCGGTTGGCGTCTCAATGGTTTGGGCGTAACCGGTGTCTTCGCTCAACTGGTCGAAGTAGACGAGGTGGCGACTCGTTCCATCCACAAAAAAACAAAAGATTTGTTTGAAAATCTCGCTGATGGACTGCCCTTTGCTGCTTTTTCGAAGGGAGCCGAAGAGTCTGTCAAGGTGCGCAAACAAAGCGATCCCCGTCAGATACCGTACAAACAGGCTCAGCCCGCCGCGGCCGCTCAATGCTTCACTTGTAGGCGCCACATCATCAATAGTGTATTTGGTACTCTTATTACTTGTGATAGAATCCTTCACGTAAACCTCCCACCCATCGGGTTGACATTGTGGAATCCGTCGTGGCCGACGTTTTCTCCACAATACCAAAAACTTAACCCCTTGGGTGGGATTTATTTTTGTCATGAATCGCTCGATTTAGGTATAAGTCTGCCATACGAGGGAAGGCCGATCTCCATGCAACCTCGTCGCGAGCCGGACTTGTTCTTCTTCAGTAACATTTGGATTATGTCTACGGCTGATAGTATCGGACCATTTTGCGTGATGCTCGTAGATTTCCGGATCATCCAACGTCGCCATATTGAAGCAAGGGCGACAATCCCAAGGGTCGTTAAAATCATTAGGGCTGGAAAGATGAATTTTGCCCTCGATCGTTATCTGCTTTAGCCGTTCGACCGTGAAGGTCTCAAAATGGTGGAGTCTGTCAACCTTCAGCACAGAGGCGATACGCGTGGCGAGTTTTTTCTCGTCTATGATTTTGGCTTCCATTGATTGGAAATCCTGGTCTGTTTCAATAACTGGACAATGAATTAACAATTAGTGTGGCGCGTGTCAGCTTGAGGGCTATTATAGCGACACCCGGAGATTATCAGTTTCGGTCCAAAATGCTAAAGCAGACCGTATGAAATCAATAACTTGCCTTCAAAATTCGAAAATCCTGCAGCGACGACACGAAAAACTATGTGGCGAATTAACAAGGGTTTTTCTTCTGAACTGATAATGGCTGCCTATTTCTACCCCCCTCTTTACCTCTTGACTTTTTAATACTCCCATAATAAGAATCGGTCTCATCAATCAGAAGCATCTATATAAGCACTTCCCGCTTGTCAGGCGCATGTTCCCACGAAGGCCCTCAGTTTTTCTTCATTTCTCGCCGGAGCGTGTTGTGGCTGATTGGATCACTCCCTCCGCTGTTCGATGTAATCGAGTTGGCGGAGCTTTAGGAAAAGTCTCCCTTTACGTGCTCAGCAGGACTTAGACAAGCCCGGACGATGGCGTGTGGAGCGGTATCACATTTGCCTGCCTGGCGGGCGCGTTTGAGATTTATTTTTTTGATATTATTTAGACCTGGGTTTTTGCGGGGTAGGCAAACACAGTCATAAAAAGGCCATAATTCCAGGATCTTACGGGAATGGGTTGAATTCGTCGTGTGCCTACGTTTTCTATGGCGCCGTGTTGATGTCCAGAACGGTCTTAGGCATTGAAATCTCAAGAGATTTTAGTGTTATGACGAGATCTGAAGTGGGCTCGTTGCGCTGAAAGAATTGATTTTTTGGAGTGTGAAACTCGGTTGCCTGGAGCGTGAAAAGGACCCTTCGGATATGCGGCCAGGACTGCTTGCATTTTAGTCGGCGACTCTTTCGATGAGCAAGCAGAACACACAGAGCTTCACGTGTGCTTCGATGCGTTTGGGCAGCCAGTGATACATCGGCTCCATCTTGATCCGGGTGCTCTTGAGAGTTCTGAAGGTGCGCCCGATCACAAGGAGTCCCTTATAACCCGCGGCTGCATCTTCTACGGTGATGGTATCGTCATTGGCCTGGAGAACCCATTTCCCATCGTACTTTGAAGCCTGCTCGACGGCCTCTTGGTCGAGTTGGATGCGATCCTGCTTATCGATTGCAAGGCAGCGTTTGTAGCTGCCGGATGCCAGAAGATCTATGGCCCATCTGGCAGTGGCCTGATGATCCGGATGGTTTTCGAGCTCTTCTTCAAGTTCTTTAACAACTTGTTCCCGATGGCTTCGCTCCCTTTGAGCCTCACGGAGATTGAAGCAGAGGATATACCGGCGCCGCAACTCTCCATCTGCTACGGTCACTTCCTTGGCCTGGAGGTTTTCGGCAATCGTTCTAAATCGGTCGGGCCTGGTAAGTACTTGTTCTTTGATCTCTCAAACGCTGCCCATGCGGGTAGCCATAAGGCACTTCCCACAGGCTTTGGCCAACTCATCCCGGTTTGTGCTCAAAGCCACTCCATTGCAGGTTGCGTATCCTTTTGGAGCTTTAGCTTTTTTTGTCGTTCCGATACTTGCCCATTTCCTGCCTGGAGAGAGCATAAATTGGAATACTTTCGCAGGACCCTCCTTGATAGCAATTGACGTATGGGTATCGGTGTAACAATAGGGCCTTGGTTATATCTAATGACATTTGGCCTCTATGCCTGAGTGAATTATCTGCCGGATATCAGCCATGGCATTTGTTGTGTGGGCGTTGTGGTTATGAAAAAGCAGATTTGCAGCCAACAATAAATTTGTTCTCAGCCCACCAATCGATTGACGAAAACGCTTGCGAAACAGGGCTGCAGGAGCTGCGCGTAAGCAATTTCAAAAAACTATTGTCAACCATCAAATCGCTAAAACCTAATGGAGGGCGTTTTCTTGACGTAGGTTGTGCTCACGGATGGTATCCTTGATACTGCGAAAAATGATTTTGAGGTTTTTGGCTTAGAACCGGACAGGAATATCTTTGAAGCCGCTTGGCATGGTGGTCTACCGGTTCGCATGGGTTACTTTCCCTATGCACTTAATGACGGTGAAAAGTATGATGTGATCATATTTAATGATGTCATCAAGATGTTACTTGTGACATGATATACGTTGTTTCGAAACCACAGTAGCGATGAGGGTTGCGTATGGCCGAAAACTCAAACGTGGGTACAGTACTTAAAAGTAATTGGCTTTATTTTGCAGGGATCGTATTGTTTTTCGCTTTTGTATTTAGAAATAGTGACATTTATCCTAGTGTTTTTCCAGATGAGTATTGTTATAGCGTATTTTCCAGACTGTTACCGTTCGAGGATTCAACGATCCCTAGTTACGTATATCTAGCTATTTATCGTTCAACCAACATTTGTAGCAACGGATCTCACAATTGTGCAGTCATACTAAACACCGCATTTTTTGTTGCTACCATGCCATTTATTTATCTAACCACTAGACAAGTCTCCACCAGGCTGATGGCATCAATTGTTGCATTGCTGGCCGTTTTGGGACCAATTAATATTTATACAACTTACTACATGCCAGAGGCACTCTATTTTTTATCGTTCTGGCTCCTCACATGGTTTATCTTGCGGTTAGATAACACACATGATTTAAGATCATGGTGTTTTGCCGGAATACTATTAGGTCTTTGTGCACTGGTTAAGTCGCGCGCCCTGTTTTTTTTGCCGGCAATCGTAGTCTATATTTTGTTTGTCAGTAGAAAAGAAGAAGGTAAATGGGTGGTGCAGGCAATACGAAACGCGATTATTTTTGTTGCCTTTGCATTTGCGGCAAAATTTTCAATTGGTTATTTTCTTGCAGGTAAAGCCGGGCTGACCATTTTAGGCTCAGTTCACGGTTCGGTTATCGAAACAATATCCAATTTCGGCCCAGTTCACGGTCCAGTCAGCGAAACAATATCCAATTCCGGCTCAGTTCACTCTTCAGTTGCGAGCGGAACAATATCCAAATTGGGGCCCTACTTCGAGCGTCTTTCGTTATCCATTGAAAATGCCAAAGGTCATATTCTGGCAATCTGCTTAATGTTTGGGGCGCCGATCGCTTTTGCAATCAAAGCTTCATTTGACTCCCTACTCTCTAAAGAGGAAACGAGATCCGGCCATAGGGTTGCTGTTTATACACTTTTGGTTTTAATTACCTTTATTTTGGTTGTGAGTCTCGTTAATGCCTATGGTTTCGGCCTAAGAGACGAATCGGTTGCGCGTCTTCATATGCGCTACTATAATTGTGTGCTTCCTTTGCTGCTCGTTATCGCCGCTTCTCAATTATCTTTAGAGAAATCTACTAACATGCTCAAACGGAGGGTGATTGTTGCTTTTCCAATTGGAGCAGCGATTTTGTACGCCGTTTATACATTCTTGGCTCCCTATACGCCGAACCTTACCGATTGCCCAGAATTACACGGTTTTACTTTTAACTCGATTGTCTTCTATGTCCTGAGTGGGATATCCTTCTTTGCCCTTGCTTTATGGGTATATTCAGCCAAGGCCGGGGCTAAAATTTTCCTCTGTCTGCTCGTGCCGCTTGCGGTGGGTTTTTCAACTTACGATGTTAATGAAGAACTCGGGGCGCGTCGTGTGCCGAGCGGTTTTGACAGGGTGGGGATTATTACAAAACAGTTGCTGTCGAAGGAGGAACTTTCCAGGCTTGTAATTGTCGGCTCAGATTACTACGGCTTGTGGCGATCAATGTTTTACCTTGATAACCCCACGGCATCTTTTGAGGAGGTTCCCCAGGGAGCTGCCTATGATTTGTCTAGGCTCCCAGTTGGTAAAGAATGGATTTTAGTTATCGGAGACCATTCATTGCCTGAGAATGTGTGCTACCAACTGCCAATGGGTGGTTTTACACTCGCACGTGCGACTTGCACAACCACCGTAGACTTCACAAAATCTTTATGGCTTGGCGTTATTGCGAGCGCACGAGGCTTGTTTTCCGCTGAGCCGTGGGGGACATGGTCTTCAGGTGATGTTGTGACTCTGGAATTTTCTAAAGCTCTTCCGGAAAAATTCGCTGTTCATCTCGTCGCACGCGCTTTTGGTCCAAATGTTGGGAAAAAGTTTGTGGCCCACGCTGGGGATAGCGACGTCAGATTTACATTGGCAGCTTCACCAGGGGAGAGAGTGCTCGAATTTAGCAACCCCCAAAGATCTAAAATCATAAAGATTGATGTTCCGACACCCTGCTCGCCAAAGGAGTTAGGGCTGCGTGCCGATCAGCGGAGTCTAGGCATTGGACTTACGGAGTTGCGGATTGAATCCCTCTCCCAAATTGATTTTAATGCTGATGCCTATTACAACCGGGGTGTTACCTATTGCAAACTTGGCAACTATAGGCAGGCGATTTCGGATTTTGACACGGCCATCGAGATCAATCCTAAACATGCAGAGGCATATTATTACCGCAGTGTTGCTTATGCCAAACTTGGCAATCGCACGCAGGCTATTGAGGACCTTAAAACAGCGGCAAAATTTGACAATCAAGCTGCAAAGAACTTCTTGAAAAGCCAAGGGATGAACTGGTAACGGGTACCCTGATATCATCAAGATTTATTCAGAGCCATATTGTGCCCCAATGTCTTCCTGTTCCGCCTCCCTACGGTAGAACTTTACTGCGTCTCCACGGTCCTGCTGCATGCCTTGGCCAAAATTGTATATCACTTCCAGATCGATTTGTGCTCCAGCGAGCCTCTGCTCCGATGACTTACGGAGTCACTTCGCTGCCCCTCGAACTCGTTTTTCGCCACGCCCTGGCCCTTATCGTACGTCCATCCCGGAGATTAACGTTGAGTCCAAAATCCGTACGGGGGATTTCATCCTGGAGGGCGAGCACCACGTTTCACATTCGATAACCTCGACCATCCCGGAAAGGAGATTCACGTTATCCTGGACAGCCTAAACACCCACAAACCCAAGCGGGATCTCTGGCTAAAGCGGCATCCGAATGTTCATTTTCACTTCACCATCTCGCTCAAATCTCCCATGTAATCGAGTTGGCGGAGCTATATCGAAACCCCATCTTTAGCTTTGGAGCTGCGGGGCCTTCTGCGGGCTTATGATCAGACAATTCAAGAACCCACAATTTTACCTCATGATGCTCTGTGATTCAGTCATCTTTGCGATGGCCTGCGCCGGAGCTTATTCTTTGCGGTTTGAGTTTCGAATTACTCATGAATATATGCGTCAAATGGCAATGGTAGTTTCCTTCATTGTCCCTGCGGACCTGGTTTTATTTTACATATTTGGATTATACCGGGGGATGTGGCGCTACACCAGCGTGGTTGATTTCTGGCGTCTTGCCGAGGCTTGTCTGATCTCGATGCTTCTGAACTACACATATGTGTTTCTTCTCAGATTCGAAGGTTTCCCACGGACGATTCTCATTTTGAACGCAGTCCTGATGTTCCTGATGGCCGGCGGCGCCAGGATTTTTGCTCGTTCTCTCTATGTTGCCAGGATGAAACATAAAGGGTTCACTGCCTTTGGCCTCCGGGCTGTAAGGACCACCTTGAAAGAAGAGCGCCGTGTCATAGTGATCGGAGCCGGGTCTGGTGGTGAAAAAATAGTCAGGGAGATTCTTCAAAGCCGCAATCTGAGCTTATGTGTCGTTGGCTTTCTTGATGACGATCCATCCAAGTGGGGCCGGACGATTCATGGCACGCGGGTATACGGAGGTATCTCGCTGCTGCCGGAAGTGATTCACAAATTTAATGTCAGCCAGGTCTTGATATCTATTCCTTCCGCAAGCGGGACCGAGCTTCGCCGGATCATTGAGGCATGTAAGGGTTGTGGTGTCTCCTACAAGACTTTGCCAGGGATCGCCGAGATCATGGACGGCAAAGTCAGCATCACGGCAATGCGCGATGTTAATTATGCGGACTTGCTGCGGCGCCAACCCTTTCAGTTGGATATGACCGGTATCCAGAATTACTTGATGGGACAGACAATCCTCGTAACCGGGGCTGGTGGTTCGATCGGTTCGGAACTTTGCCGACAGTTGGTTCGCTTCAGCCCTGCAAAGCTTGTGTTGTTCGACATATGTGAAGCAAACCTTTTTTATATCCAGATGGACCTCCGCGATCTTAACTACCATAACTGCGAGTTAGTCCTGGGCTCAATTCAGCGAAGGGAATTGACCAGGGGAGTTTTCTCCCGGTTTCGTCCGCAAGTTGTTTTTCATGCCGCAGCTTATAAGCATGTCCCGATGCTTGAACAAAACTGCCGGGCTGCCATTTATAACAACGTGCTGGGCAGCCAGGTGGTCATGGAATCGGCTGTTGAATTCGGAGTGCGCCATTTCGTACTGGTCTCGACGGATAAAGCAGTGCGGCCCGCCAGCGTGATGGGAGCCTGCAAGCGGCTTGCCGAGTTGATAATGCAATCGCTTCGAGGACAGGGCACCCAATTTAAAGCTGTTCGATTCGGAAATGTCGTGGGGTCATCCGGCTCGGTGGTCCCCCTCTTTCGCCGTCAAATAGAGCTTGGCGGCCCGGTTACAGTAACTCATCCGGAAATCACACGATATTTCATGACCATCCCTGAGGCTGCTCAATTAATCATCCAGGCCGGAGCACTTGCTGAGGAGGGAGATATCTTCATATTGGAGATGGGTGCTCCGGTAAAAATCACAGAAATGGCGCGGGACCTGATTCGGCTTTCGGGTAAAGAACCGGGAACGGAAATCGAGATCAAATTCATCGGCCTCCGGCCCGGCGAGAAGCTCTCTGAAGAGCTGATTACACAGGGGGAATACGCTGTCAGAACCAAGAATGAGAGAATCATGGTGGTCAGGTCTAAGGGGGTCATGGGCAAAGCGGAGAGGCAGGAGAATTTCCGCCAATATTTGAACCAGCAGATTCAGGACCTCCTCCGGATCGCCGGCTCACAAGAAACCGGCGCTGTAAAGCGCAAACTGAAGGAGATAATCCCGGAGTATAACCCGGAAGCATGCAGCGCTGGATTGAAAGATGAGCCTTCGAACGGGTCACCGGAACCGGATGAGAGTTTATTGCCGGATGGCTCTCCGACGGGTGTCAGGATGGGCCTGTAGCATAGCACCTAAAGTGAGCGGTTCTTTGCGATATACCACTCAAGTTCTTCATGCCGGGGAGCCTTGGGATTAGCCCCACGTTCCAGTCGGCAGTTGCGCACAGGTCTTCCGCCATGCCGCGGGATGGAAAATGTGAGCCTTTCTTCTATGAGACAGGATTTGAACAATGCGAAATGAGAACAACAGGACTGATGTCATAACGGCTGATGCGGCGCCCCCGCTTTCGAGCACTCTCACCTGTTATCCGGAGGAGTATGAAGAGGGCGCCCATCTGCGCGATTATTGGTTTGTATTAAAAAGGCGCAAGTGGTGGGTCCTGTGTGTAGCGGGTGGAATGATCATCGCTGCGATCCTCGTAATCCTGTTTATGACCCCGGTCTGGGAAGGGAAAGTCACCCTTCAGATCACCCAGGATAACGGCGCCGCTCTTATCAGCAGTAACAGCAAAATGGACCCCCTCGGGCAAAACATGGGTTCCAGCGACCGTGACAGGTTTTTTGGCACCGCGTACTCTATCCTGCAATCCCCCGCTCTGGCCTATGGGCTGATTGACACTCTAAATCTCAAGGACCACCCTTCCTATAAAAATATGATAAAGAAAAATCCGGACGATCCTCCGGAAGTTATCCGGCAAAAGTATGCAAAAGCTCTTCTGGCTCAACTCGCAATAGTACCCGTCAGAAATTCTTACCTGGTTGACGTAATATTCCACTCCACGGACAAAGAGCTTGCGCAAAAGGTCCCCCAGGCAATTCAGGGGGAATATCTCAAGCTCTGCATGAATACCCGGCAGCAGTCTTTTGCGATGTTGAGAGACTGGCTGGACGGTGAACTCGTCCGCCAGGGCAAGAAACTGGAGATATCGGAGCAAAACGCTGTCGTCGAAGGACAAAAAGCTGATTCCCTCGGTATGGAGGCCGCCGAAATGAACGTGGTCCTCCAGAAATACGTCCAGGTCGCCGACGACTTGACAAGATGCCAATCGGACAGGGCGACTAAAGAAGCTCTTTATAAGCAGATAGAGGAAAATGGCGCCGACGCGCCGGTGATAACCAATAATCGTTTGATCCAGAAATTGAGGGAACGGCTCATCGTTCTCCAGGGCCAGGCCACAGGCAGCGGTAATCAGAAGGTAAGCGTAGCCAATGTGAATGAAGTACGCGATAGGCTCGACAATGAGGTCAGGCGCCTGGAAACCAGCGTGAAAGCGGATTATGAAACGGCGCTGAAGGCCGAAAAACTGTTGCAGCAGGAATTCGACGAAGCGAAAGCCAAGACCGTCGATATGGAGAAAGGCCTCGTCAATTACCACATGCTGAAAAGGGACCTGGAAACCAATCAGGCCCTTTATGAAGGATTGCTTGGCCGTATGAAGGACGCCATCGTAGCGGCTACGGTGGTGCCCGGCAACATATCCGTCATCGCCACTGCCGAATTGCCCTACGAGCCCTATAATAAGCCCAAGCCTGGGAAGTATCTTGGGCTTGCCCTGGTCCTCGGTTCCCTGATGGGCATTGGAATTGCCTTTTTCCTCGAATATTTGGACAGCTCTATAAAGACGGTTGAGGAAGTCGAGAAAATAGGCCATATTCCGAGCCTCGGGATGATTCCCATGGCTGAAAACGGTGCGGTCCCGGCAGGTTCTGCGGCCCTGGAAACTATCACCCATTTCCAGCCGAGGTCCCAGATCGGCGAGGCAGTATCTCATATCCGGTCGGCTATCATGCTCTCGACCTCTATGCCGCCGCCGCAGGTAATCGTGGTTACCAGTTGCAATCCCCGGGAGGGCAATTCGACCAGCGCTTCCAATATCGCCATAGGTTTAAGCGGAGGTGAGCGGAAGGTCCTTCTCATCGACTGCGATCTGAGGAAGCCCGGGCTGCACAAGGTATTCAAAGTATCGAACAGATGCGGCCTGACTAACCACCTGACCGGCAGCGCTGCACTCGAAGAGATTATTAGACCGACAGAAGTCCCGAAATTATATTTCATTCCGGCAGGCCCAACCCCTCCAAACCCCAACGACCTCATCTCCTCGGCGACCTTCTCCAAAATGCTCGACAGCCTTCGGCAGGAGTTCCAGCACATCGTGATCGACTCGCCGCCGGTAATCGGCTTTGCGGATGCCCGGACGCTGGCAGTAATGTCGGACGGGGTGGTGCTCGCGTTCAAGCACTGCAGCACCACCCGGGAAGCCGCCAGACTGGCCGTTAAGATGCTTGCACAGAGCAACTCCCAAATCCTGGGAGCCATCCTGACCATGGTGAAGAAGGACCATTTGGGGTATGGCGCCTATTACAGGTATTATGACAAGTACTACAAGAGCTACAATGACTCGACTGAAGAACTGAAGACAAAACGAGCGATCCCCCAGGGCTGACTTAAACCGAGATGCATTGAAGATAAAACTAAAGTAAGATGGGGCCCTTTACTCGGGAAAGGGGTGCTCATGCCAAAGAAGGCCGAATGATCAACGAGGGTGATTGAATCGGCGCTGGAGACTGTCCAGAAAGCCAAGGCCCTGGATGTGCTTCTAATGGCTCAAACCGTACTTGTTCCAAGCCTTCTTGATGTTTCCGACCACACGACAGGGCGGATCATTGGCAGATGTCGTGCAACGGTCGTCCGATTGCGGAAAAAGTTTCGTGAACTATGTGCGGGTAGGGTGGCAAGCACGACAGGGTTCCCGTGACTTAAAGGATTATCAATGCGATTCGATGGCGCCTGAGGAAAGCAGTCTTGCTGGCCCGCCACGAATGGTTCCGTTCTCCGCCTTACGTCGTGAAGTATCAAGGGTACGATATAGAGTACGTTTGAGGGAAATCGCCGCGAGGCATCCTGAGGTAGACCTCGTGTATCCCTTACACATGAACCCAGATGTGAGAAAGCCTGTCTTCGATATCCTTGGGCATGGCTTGAAGACGACTGACAGGTGCGCCAACATCTACCATAAGATCGGGCGACTCTGCCTACCCGCTGTTGGAGCGCAAATCATATGTTGACTGAGAGAGAAAAGCCTCAGCGTTCACAAGTTTTGTCGCGTAGATCGCTCCTTAAGAACAGCTCAGGCATACTGCTAGGCAGGATCATTGCCATAACAGTTGCGCTGATTTCTGTGCCGATTGTTGTGGATCGGCTCGACGTCGTCGGGTACGGAACTTGGGAATCAATCATTGCCGTCTCCACCATCAGCAATATATTCCAAAGCACGATCAGTGGAACTTTGTTGTGGAAAATTTCCGGGGCTTACGGAGCGGACGACCTCGATAGCGTGCGACAATATCTGGGCGTGGGTATCTTATTTTCACTGCTCGGTTTTTTCATTGTTACTCCGCTGGCCTGGGTCGGCCGTGATCTTCTCATCCACCTCTTCCAGGTCCCCGAACAGTTTCGCCGTACCGCCTCAATAGTTCTGCCCTGCGTTGTCGGTCTGATGACCCTTGGGAGCGTCAATGAGGTAATAGCGGCTCTGATCGCGGGATTTCAAGAGTCCGGAATATCTGCATTTATCCACGCATCTTCGATGACCTGCAACAGCTTGGCCGTGATCGCCTGTCTCTTTTTGGGATTCGAGTTTTGGAGTCTGCTTATTGGCTTCGCGGTAGGATTTATAACTTATGGGGTTGGGTTATACGCGCGCGCCAGACACATTTTTAGCTCTTTTAGCCTGGTGCCCCTGCTACCCCGGAAGGCTATCCTGCAAGGAACCATGTCTTATGCTGGTTTTATGCTGCTGGGGGCCGTTTCGATTGCTTTACGGGACCAGACCGACAAGATAGTCCTATCGTCGGCGGCCTCTCCTGTCTTGACCGGGTATTTCAGCATCGCTGCACGCCTTAGCAGTGTGTTGCTTGTTATTTGTAGTTTTGTGTATGTACCGACGATTGCCGCGGCTGCAGCCATGCATTCCCGGAGTGATTGGCCCGGTCTGCAGCGACTCTATACCGATGTAATGACTGTGTTGGCTTTGACTGTTGGGCTCTCTATCGCTTTGATTTCGGCGCTTTATGACCGCCTTATAATTCTGTGGGTTGGAAGATCGATTCCCGAGGTCGGAACCATGCTCTATTTTTTGGTTGCAGGCACTGCAGTGGCTGTTCTGGTTACGGGAACCGGGTCTTCTGTCTGCAAAGGCATCGGCATCATATGGCTTGAGACGATATACATTCTTGTTGGTCTAATTCTGAATCTCATTTTAAAGGTCACTTTAGTCCTCTGGATCGGGGCCATCGGAACGGTGATTTCCTCCGCCACTAGCTGGGCCATTGCTTCTGTAGTATTTATTGTCTTGCTTCACAAAAATACCCAATTACCCGTAACCGGGACGATCAGAGGCATAAAAGGACTCTTGCTGGGAGCTGCCTGCGCCTTCTGCGGCCGTTGGCTATCGCATCAGATACCTCTGGAATCTTCCAGGTTCAGTGCTTTGGTATCAACTGTCGAGCTGGCAACAATAATAACTGTACTTTTTCTTACTGCAATGGTTCTATTTCGAGGATTATCCATCTCCGCTATCGCAACAGGAGCTAGATTTATCAGGACAACGTTTTCTGGCATGACTTCCAGGCTATAATATTCATCCAATAAGTCAGAGACTAGATATAAAGGGCGTTGGAAGGTCCATACATTGATCCTTCTCAGTTTACTTGTCACATTGCTGTGGATTGTGCCTAACTTTATCTGGCCTATTCGAGAATCTGGCGTCTCCTATGGGCCAATATATAAAAGTTATTTTTTATAATGAATCGCGAGGCCAGATACTTATGAAAGTAATAGAAATGTTGCATCGAAAGTTACCTGTATGTGTAAACATTCCACACAAACCAGCCCGTATCATTCGTTTGTTTCCAATGCTTTGCGTCCAGGCATATCTTACATTTACTGTGGTTCTGTTTGCCATTGGCCCTTGGCCATGGCCTGTTTGTAATCCATTTACCCTTTATACATACTTAATTCTCGCACAATTGGCCATGTGGTTTGGTTACACATTGTATCATTCACATAAATGCACAATTTACGCCGGCCGTTTGAATTGGGAGAGGTTATTTAATGTTTCACTTGTATTAAACATTTTATGGATTATACCTAACTTCATGTGTAGAACTGGGGTTAGCTTCTTTGACGTGAGCGGCATTGTTTCTCACATACGCTTAGGCCTATCAGATCCAGGCGCGGCATACACCACACAAATAGCACTTGTGAGAGGAATGGATTATTCTCTCCGGATTATTACTTATGCAACGATATTGATTAGCCCTTTATTGTATCTATTATTACCTATAGGTATAACTTACTGGACGCTGTTGAGTCCCTGGAAAAGGGCTTTACTTATTTTTTGGGCCGTAGCCGATGTTTTTGGCTGGGTTGCATCAGGCACCAATACAGGGCTTGCAAACTTCCTTTTTTTGGTGCCCATCTTTCTCATAGTACGCAAGCCGGACATTATTGCGAAATTTAAACTTGTCCGTGTGCTGATTATCCTTTGTATAACAATATTAGGTTTCTATGCTTTTCTGGCCTTCTTCTCTCTTGGCATGCAGACTCGGTCTGGGAGTCCATCCCTGACGGGGTCTGATTCCTCAATAGGAATTCGCTACAATGATTCCAATTTTGTCTTAAGTGCTGTACCTAAAAGCATGCGCGGCGGTGTTGCTTCCTTCTGTTCATATCTCACCCAAGGCTACTATGGTCTGTCGCTGTGCCTGAATGAGCCTTTTACATGGAGTTATGGCCTTGGTCATTCTTATTATTTAACATCATGGTATAAAAAAATCGACCCTAACGCTGATATATATTTATTAAGTTATCCTGGAAGAGTGAGCGTCTTCAATAACTGGGATTATTTCGGCCGATGGCACAGCATTTATTCTTGGATTGCTTCTGATGTTACATTTCCAGGCACTATCGTTGTAATGTTTTTGCTTGCTCGTTTATTTGCTAAGGTTTGGCTGGATATCCTTTGGTGTAGGAATCCAATAGCGACTGCTTTACTAGCAATCCTGGTTACTATATTTGTTTATGTTCCAGCTAATAATCCAGTATTTGGAGGTGCACCAAGCTCAGCGGCCTTCTGGATTCTCCTGGTTTGGTGGTTGAAGACACGTCGCACTTTGCCTCATCGAGTAATACCGGGCCGGGTGGGCAGACCTGTCCGTACCAGGGCTGTAAATCTGGCTTGATGGAAGAACGGTTTCATTCACTTTCGACACATCATGCAAGGTGAACCTACAAAATACCCATTTAAGTCCAGGAGCTTTACTAGGATGAATTCCAATAATAACTATCCAAGGCTTTTGATTGTGTCTCACAATCCCTTCTCACTTATTAATAACGGGAAAACATTTACTGCCTTGTTCAAGGGGTGGCCTAAAGACAATATAG